>NZ_JBEXHY010000018.1:0-78121 GCF_040608295.1 Micromonospora sp. NPDC005197
CCGGCGCGGACACCGCGTCGGGCCGCCGTCTCCGCTGTCGCTCAGGTCGTCTGGCGACGGGTCTTGAGGGCCGTGTCAATCAGGTCCCACACCAGCACCACGGCGGCGCCCAGCGCGATGAGGGCGTTGAGGAGACCGCGGTTGTCCGCGTCCGCCAGCCAGCTCAGCCGCTCGCCCAGGGCCGGGTTGAGCAGCGCGTCGGAGAGCGCCAGCCCGGCCAGCGCCACCGTGAACGCCAGGTTGAGCAGCGCCTTCACCGCGAACAGCGGCCAGCTCCAGCGCCCGATCCGGTACTTGACGATCTCGAACACCGCGATGGCGAGCAGGACGACGATCAGCGCCGGCAGCCAGAACGACCAGAGCGCCGGGTCGAGGACGGGGATGTTGTCGCCGTCGCTGGCACGCACCCACGACTGGTAGTGCTGCAAGGGCAGGTAGCCGATGGTCAGCACCAGCATGGCCACCGACGCGATGGTGTCGACGAGCGAGACGTCGCGGTGCGCGGGGACGTCGGGCAGCTCGTCGACGGTCCAGTCGGGCAGGTCGACGGTGGGCTGGGACCGCTCGATGAGGACGAAGGTCAGGGTGAGCCAGAAGCTGATGTGCACGGCCACGTGCAGGGCGACGACGAGGCCCGGCCCGATGGCGCCGAAGCCCTTGCCGTCGACGACCGCGACGACCGCGACGACCGTGCCGGCGAGCGCCGGGATGAAGCTGAGCAGCAGCTTCAGCAGCCGCAGCCAGACCAGGTAGTAGGTGGGACCGATGAGCTGGAGCCGGCGGTCGGCGTAGCGGGCGGCCAGCCGGTCGGGGTTGCCCAGCTCGGTGAGCACCTCGCGCTCGGCGGCTGCCGCGTCCTCGCCGCCGCCGGTCCGGTCCTCGATCATGTCCTCGATCGAGGCGCGCAGCTCGGTGGCGATCTCGTCGCGACGCTGGGAGGGCACCGAGCGCAGGGTGGCGGCCAGGTAGCGGTCGGTCAGGGTGTTCATCGGTCCACTCCTTGGATCAGCCCGGTGATGGAGGTCTGCACGGCGGCGAGGTCGTCCAGGAGCCGGCTCAGCATCGACTCGCCCTCGTCGCTGGTCCGGTAGAACTTGCGCGGCCGGCTCTCCTCGGTGTTCCACTCGCTGGTCAGCAGGCCCTGGTCCTCCAGACGGCGCAGCAGCGGGTAGAGCGTGTTGGCGTCGACCGGAAAGCCGTGGTCGGTGAGCCGTTGCAGCAGTGCGTAGCCGTAGTCCGGTCGGCGGAGCGCGACCAGGCTGGCCACCACGACGGTGCCTCGACGCAGCTCCTGCAGGTGCGTCCGTAGAACATCCTCGCTAACCATGTGTCACACCATACTGTGTGACACACAGTGTTGTCTACCGCAACATCATCGTGTCTGCCCACGCCCCGTTTCGGCCGCTCCGACGCGCGGGGCGCCCGGTCGGCACCGGACGCCCCGCCACCTGGTCGGAGTCAGCAGGACCCGCCCTGGCGGAAGTTCCGCTCGACGAAGTTGGCCGGGCCGACCTGGAAGTAGCCGACGCCGGGCCGGATCGGGTGCCCGGTGAACAGCTCCACCCGCGACCCGACGCGAACCAGGTACGCCTCGGCGTCCCCCGCGTCGTTGCGGATCAGCGACCCGCGCGGGCCGTAGATCGCCTCCAACTCCGCGAAGGACATGCCGACCCTGGCCCCGGCGGGCGACTGCGGCGGGGCGGTGGCGGTACCGACCTCCACCAGTCGCCCGTCGCGGAAGGCCAGCAGGAGGACACCGGCCCAGGAGCCGGTCACACCGGCGTGTACGACCGTGCCGCAGCCCGGCGCGGTCCAGTCGATGCGGCCCGCCGCGGTGAGCGCGGCCAGGCTGGCGCCGATCCGATACACGCCGGCCCCGGCGACGCTGAGCACCTGCGGGTGGCTGTGCCCGATGGCGGTGGCGCCGGCGAGCGGACCGCCCGCCGAGGCAGGCGCGGCACCACCGGCCAGGGTCGCGGCGGCCGGGCCGGCGACGGTCAGCGGGACGAGCGTGCCGAGCGCCAGCGCGGCGGTGGTGAGAAGGATCGAGGGACGATTCATGGTGGCTCCTTCGGTGATGGGTCTCCTGCCCTGTTAGTCACCGCGCCGGGGTCATCGGTTCGTCGGGTTTCCGACCGGCCCGGTCTACTGTGCAAAGACCGTGCTGGCCGGGGGTGAAACGGTGACGGCTCCGCAGCGGATCGGGCCCTACGCCATCGAGCGACTGCTGGGCGTCGGCTCGTTCGCGACGGTCTGGTTGGGCTACGACGCGGTGCTCGACGCGCGTGTGGCGATCAAGGTGCTGGCCGAGAACTGGAGTCACGACCTGCGGGTCCGGGAACGCTTCCTCGACGAGGCCCGACTGTTGCGCCGCCTGGAGCATGAACGGCTGATCCCGGTGCACACCGTCGGTGAGTTGCCCGACGGCCGGCCGTACGCGGTCCTGGCCTGGGCTGACCGGGGGAGCCTGCGGGACCGCCTCGCCACCGGCGAGATCCCCGCGCCGACCGCACTGCGGCTGCTCGGCGAGATCTGCGCCGGGGTCGCCGTGCTGCACCGGCACGGCGTCGTGCACCGTGACCTCACCCCGGGCAACGTCCTGTTCCGCTCGGCCGGCCCGGATGCTCCCGATGCCGAACAGGTGCTGATCGCCGACCTCGGCCTCGCCAAGGCGCTCGCCGCCGCCTCGGGGCTGACCGCCCGGGCCGGCACCCCCGGTTACATGGCCCCCGAGCAGGACGACCCGGGCGCGGTGGTCGACACCCGCGCCGACGTGTACGGGCTCGGCCGGCTCGGCATCCGGCTGCTGGCCGCCGATCCGCCGGACGCGCACCCGCCCCGGCCCGGCCCGCCCCCGGACCTCCGACTCCGTGAGGACGTGCCACCGGCGGTGGCGGCGGTGCTCGCGCGGGCGACCGCGTACCACCCGGCCAACCGCTATCCCGACGCCGCAGCCCTGCGGGCCGCGCTGACCCGCGCGAGCGACCCGGCGGGGCGGCCCGTCGCCGTGACCCGGGCGGGTGGCCCGGAGGAGCTGATTGCGGCGGCGGGTTCGGGGCGGCGACCGCCGTCACCTCGGCCGGGGGTCCGCCGCCCGTACCGGTTGCGGCTGGCCGGGGCCGCTGTCGTGGCCGCCGTCGCGGTGGGCCAGGTGGCCGCCGAGCCGGGTGGCACCGGGTCGGGTCGGTCGGCCGGCGGCACGTACACGACCGGGCCGCTGACCGTGGCGTTGCCGCCCGGCTGGTCCGCCACGGGGGCGACCTGGGCCGGTCAGTACGGCGCCGACGGCGAACCGGAACCGGCCCTGGTGATGTCGCCGCGACCCCGCCGCTGGGCCGCCGACCCCGGACTGCCCGGCGCGTTCGTCGGCCTCTCCGCCGCCACGGCGGCACGCACCACGCCGGCCGGATTCCTGGCCGAACGGACGCACGGGGACTGCGCGCCCGCACCGGCCCGCACCACCCGACAGGCGAGCGTCGAATGGACTGTGGTCCGCTACATCTGCGACCAGGGCCGGCCGCAGATCGTCGAGTCGGCCGGCCTGCACCCCGGCGGTCCCGCCCTGGTGTACGTGCAGATCGCCCCGCCGGCGGGCAGCGGACCCGACTTCGTGGACACCCTGCTCGCCGGCGTACGCCTGCGGTAGGTGCGGCTGAACGCGCCCGCCGGCGTGGGTTCAGCGCCGAACGGGGCGCAGGGCACCGGTCAGCGGACCACCACGGTGATGGTGTGCTCCCGGCCCTCCTTGGGGATCGTCACGGCGACGGTGCCGGGGCGGACAAAGCGGATGTCCACCACGCCCGCCTCGTACTGCTGGGAGACCAGCTCCGGGCGGTCCACGGTGACCAGCCCCGGCCCGATGCCCTGGATCCGCAGCACCGCACCGGTGGCGAAGCAGAGCGACCGCAGCAGCTCGATCTCGGTCTCGGCGAGCGGCAGGTCGTAGCGGACGGCGCCCTGACAGGCCGGGGTCGCGGCGGTCGGCGGGGGAGTCGTTCGGGGCGTACCCCTTGTCCTGCCTGGTGCGGGCGGTGCCGCGGGCGGACGCCCGCTGGTCGGCGGCGGTCGGGACGGCGACCCGGTGGGCGTGGGGATCGCGGAGCTCGCGGCGGGCGTCGGCGTCGAACGGGTCGGGCCGGGCGGTTGGACGGGCAGCGGCGAGACGGCGTCGGCGCCGCAGGCGGCGACCCCCACGGTGGCAGCGAGGACGACGGCGAGCCGGCGGACCGACGCCGGGCTCATCCGGCGCCGAGCCGTTGCCGGACCTGCCGCCGGGCCAGGTGCAACCGGGACTTCACTGTGCCCACCGGAAGGTCGAGCAGGGCGGCGATCTCGGGGTAGCTCAGCCCGAGGACGTCGCGCAGGGCCACCACCTCGGCGTGGTCGGGGTGGACCGTGTCGAACGCGTCGAGCAGATCGAGGCGGGTGCCCGCGACCACGCTGGTCCGTCGGGGATCGGCCTGGTCGGGCACCGGAACACCGCCGGCCTCCAGTCGGCAGCGGCGGCGCAGCGTGCGGTACGTGGAGCGGGCCCGGTTGGCGGCCAGCCGGTGCAGCCAGGTGCGAAACGAGGAGCGACCCTCGAACCGGGTGATGCCGTCGGCCAGCGCCAGGAGCGTGTCCTGGCAGGCTTCCTCGGCGTCCTCCCGGTTGGGCAGGAATCGGGCGCACAACCGCAGTACCTCCGGGCGCACCGCGACCAGCAGGGCGTCCAGCGCCGCCGGGTCGCCCTGCGCGGCGCGGCGGGCCAGGGCGTCGAGGTCCGCGGGGTCGGGCATGCCGGGTGTCCAATGCTCGCCGGTGGCCGATCCTCAAGCGTACGGCCGTCGGCGGTGGGGCGCCCTCGTCCGGTCCGGCACCCGACCCGCGCTACTCGAAGCGGGAGACGTCCCCGGCGCCCCGGCGCAGGACCTCCGGCTCGGGCCCGGACAGGTCGATCACCGTCGTCGGCTCCTTGCCACAGTCGCCGGCGTCGAGCACCGCGTCGAGCTGGTGGTCGAGCCGTTCCTTGATCTCCCATCCCTGGGTCATCGGCTCGTCCTCGCCGGGCAGCGCCAGGGTGCTCGACACCAGCGGCTCGCCCAGCTCGGCCAGCAGCGCCTGGGTGACGGTGTGCCGGGGCACCCGCACGCCGACGGTCCGCTTCTTCGGGTGCAGCATCCGGCGGGGCACCTCGCGGGTGGCCGGCAGGATGAACGTGTAGCTGCCCGGCGTGGACGCCTTCACCAGGCGGAACACCGCGTTGTTGATCTGGACGAACTGGCCGAGCTGCGCGAAGTCCCGGCAGACCAGGGTGAAGTGGTGCCGGTCGTCGAGGTGACGGATCTCGCGGATCCGGTCCAGCCCGTCCCGGTTGCCCAGCTGGCAGCCGAGCGCGTAGCACGAGTCGGTGGGGTAGGCGACCAGTCCGCCGCCACGGATCAGGTCCGCGACCTGGCCGATGATCCGGGGCTGCGGGTTTTCCGGGTGTACGTCGTAGTACCTCGCCATGGGGTTGAGACTAGGCGTCCACTCGGCGAACTGCGCAAGACGTCCGTACCGTCCACGCCCGCAGATTTCGCAACGGTCGCGATCCGCCCCTCCTTAGTGAGTGACGAATACGGCCGGATCCGTTTGGGTCAGGCGATGATCAGAGTCATTGCGGACATCGTTGAGGTAAGGGGACTGGTTCATTTTCGGTCACGCCGGTGGCAACGTTGGCGGACGTGTCGTTCTCCGCTGGCGGCACGGCCGCCGTCGTACGCCTCCCGGTCGAGGGCGGAGGGGAGGTGTCCCTCGCCTGGCCCGGCACTCTGCCCCGACCCCGGATCGAGGGCGACACCGCGGTCTACGAGTCGGTGCTGCCCGACGTCGACCTGCGCATGCGTGCCCTGACCGACGATTTCAGCTGGGTGCTCGTCGTCAAGTCGGCCACCGCGGCGATGAACCCGGCGCTGGAGACCTGCGGTTCCGCCTCGACACCCCGGGTCTGTCCAAGCGGCAGCGCGCCGACGGCGGCTTCCAGGTCGTCGACGGCTCGGGCCGCGAGGTGCTCTCCGCCGGCAACGCGCTGATGTGGGACTCGTCCGGCCTCACCGCGAAGACCGCGGCGAACAGCAGCAGAGCCCTGGCGACGTTCGCGGCCCAGGAGAAGCGGGACGCACTGCGCACGGTGCCGGATCGGGCGCGCAAGTCGGAGCTGACGACCGAGGTACGGGACGGGAACCTCGTGATCCGTCCGGACCTGGCATTGCTGCGAGGGAAGGACACCACCTACCCGGTGGCGATCGACCCGTGGACGACGATCGGCAAGTCGATCTGGGGATACACCGGCACGGAGAACGCCACCCGCGACGACGGGGTGGCCCGGGTGGGCAAGAACCCGGACGGGTCCGGAAACTACCGATCCTTCTTCCGGTTCAACCTCACGTCGCTGTCGGGCAAGACGATCCGGTCGGCGAAGTTCCTGACCGAGATGACCCACTCGTGGTCGTGCACGTCCACGCCGGTGAACCTCTACCGCACCGCCGAGTTGGGCAGCTCCGGCAAGCAGAGCTGGGACGGCCCGAACCTGATCACCTGGTTGGATGAGCGGTCCGGGCACGCCCACAAGCCGCCCGCGACACCGAGCTGCGACAACGACCCCCAGCCCGACCTGCCGATGGAGTTCTCGAACACGAACCTGAGGGACGACATCTCCGCCAACCGGGGCGAGGACAGGTACACCCTCGCGCTGGCCGCCCGTCAGTCCGACGGCACGTCCGAGTCGGAGTCGACCTGGTGGAAGAAGTTCGACCCGGCGATGACCAAGCTGACGGTCGAGTACAACACCAACCCGAACACGCCGACGGCGGCGCAACTGTCCACCCACGCCGGGTACACCGGCCCCGCGCAGGCGTGTGTGACCGGCGCGAGCCGGCCCATGGTGCGCTCGGACTATCCGTGGCTCAAGGCCACCCTCACCGACCCGGACGGCAGCAACGGCGGCAGCCTCTCCGGGGTCTTCACTCTGCAGAAGCTGGTCAGCGGAGCGTGGGCCACCCCTGCGGCCTGGCCCAAGACCGATGCTGGCGTCGCCCCCGGTGCCAAGGCAGAGGTGCAGTTGACCACCAAGACCGCCAGCGGGGACGTGTACCGGTGGCAGGTGCAGGCCAAGGACACCCTCGGCGGAATCTCGGGCGGGTCGCCGTGGTGCGAGTTCTACGTCGACTACGCCGCGCCTACGGCGATGCCGAAGGTGACCCCGGCGGACGGTCTCTATCTGGAGTCCCCGCCACTGGGTACGAACCAGGACGTGCATGGCTCGGCCGGCTATTCCGGCAGGTTCACCTTCTCCGCCAACGGCGCCGCCGATGTCTACGACTACGTCTATCAGGTAGCGGGCGGGGCGGAACAGGTGGTGAAGGCTGCCACGTTGGGCGGCTCCGCGACGGTGTGGGTCACGCCGAACTCGATCGGTGAGAACGTGCTGAGCGTCAAGAGCCGAGACCAGGCAGGCAACGCGACCAGCGCGTACGACTACGTCTTCCTCGTCGACAGCCCATCGGCGGCTAAGGCGCACTGGGCGATCAATGAGCTGCTGGTTTCTCGTACAAATCTGGGCACCGCTCCGGCGGACTCGCTGGCGGAATCTCGTCAGGTTGGACCCTGGACACGTGATTCGGCACTTGTAGAACCACATCTACACTCACAACTGGTAGTCCGAGCGAGACGCACGTGTACTACCAGGGTTGAGGCGAACTTCTTCCGTCAGCTCCTACGGTCGGCCCTCCGAGTTGTCGGCAGGCGGGTTTGGCCGCTCGACACTGGGGCGGTCGTCACCCTGGAAGCCCAACGCCTGTCGGGAATCGCGGTCCGCCTTGCGCGCAGCACCGAGCGTCAAGTTGATTGCAACTCGTTGCATGATGTCATCTTCTCCATCGATGCTGAACGCCCGGTACAGCTGAATGCCGTCCCCGGGTCCGCTCCGGACCTCAATTCGCCCGTCAACGTCGAAGTAGCTGGACGCCGTGACGCAGTCTTGCTCGAAGATGCCATTCGGTCCGGCTACTACCGGCTTGTCCACGATGGTAGTCAGATCGTAAGGGGCAGCGAGGACTTGATTTAGACGCTCCTCCGCGCGCTGTATTCCTTCGGCGTCATTCGACTCAAATATCCACACCCAGATCTGCTCCGGGTGTGCGTTCCAGCAGATGAGATCGGGACCGGGATAATTGTCATCGACGTCGCACGACACCAGTGCCTCTGGAAAATGTTGTCGTAGTTCCTCCACACGCACTGCGAGCCCGCCCGCATACGCCGCGTGGATTGAGATGTCCCAATCGTCCATGGCTCCTCCTCGCTGAGTATCGTCGGATGATACGGCCGCTCCCGATGACGGCATGGTGCAGCCGGACCTGGCTGAGGTTGTCACGGCAGGTAACGGACGAGACGCGGACCACCCTCGGCGCGGACGGTGGAGCCGCCGAGATCACCTCGGTAGGGTAGGTCCCGGTCGGCTCCGACCACCGAGATCCACACCGCCGGGGGGCGCCAGGCATGGCTGATTCGTTCGCGCATCTGCACGTGCACACCGAGTACTCGATGCTCGACGGAGCGGCCCGGTTGAAGGACCTGTTCGCCGAGGCCAACCGGCTGGGCATGCCGGCGGTGGCGATCACCGACCACGGCAACATGCACGGCGCGAACGACTTCTACAACCAGGCGATGGCCGCCGGGATCACGCCGATCCTGGGCGTCGAGGCGTACGTGGCGCCGGAGTCGCGCTACCACAAGGCGCGGGTCAAGTGGGGTCGGCCGGAGCAGAAGAGCGACGACGTTTCCGGTAACGGCGCGATCACCCACAAGACCATGTGGGCGAAGAACGCGCAGGGTCTGAAGAACCTGTTCACCCTCAACTCGCGGGCGTCCATGGAGGGGCACTACGTCAAGTGGCCCCGGATGGACATGGAGCTGATCGCCGAGCACGCCGAGGGCATCATGGCGACCACCGGCTGCCCGTCGGGTGCGGTGCAGACCCGGCTGCGGCTGGGGCAGTTCGACGAGGCGCTCAAGGTCGCCGCGAGCTACCAGGACATCTTCGGCAAGGAGAACTACTTCCTGGAGATCATGGATCACGGCCTCTCCATCGAGAGCCGGGTCCGCGAGGGGCTCACCGAGATCGCCCGCAAGCTGGACATCCCGCCGGTCGTCACCAACGACTCGCACTACACGCACGAGGCGCAGGCGACCGCGCACGACGTGCTGCTGTGCGTGCAGACCGGCAGCAACATCGACGACCCGAACCGGTTCCGCTTCGAGGGCGGCGGCTACTTCGTCAAGAGCGCCGACCAGATGCGCGCTGTCGACTCCTCGGAGTTGTGGCAACAGGGTTGCCGCAACACCCTGCTGGTGGCCGAGAAGGTCGACCCGAAGGGCATGTTCGAGTTCCACAACCTGATGCCGCGCTTCCCGGTGCCCGACGGCGAGACGGAGGAGTCCTGGTTCCGCAAGGAGACCTTCGCCGGGCTGGCCCGCCGCTACCCGGGCGGCATCCCGGAGGGGCACGTCGTCCAGGCCGAGTACGAGCTGGGCGTCATCAACCAGATGGGTTTCCCGTCGTACTTCCTCGTGGTCGCCGACTTCATCCAGTGGGCGAAGAACCAGGGCATCGCGGTGGGTCCGGGCCGTGGTTCGGCCGCCGGCTCGCTCGTGGCGTACGCGCTGGGCATCACCGACCTGGACCCGATCCTGCACGGCCTGATCTTCGAGCGGTTCCTCAACCCCGAGCGTGTCTCGATGCCGGATGTCGACATCGACTTCGACGAGCGTCGGCGCGGTGAGGTGATCAAGTACGTCACCGACAAGTGGGGTGAGGACAAGGTCGCCCAGATCGCGACCTTCGGCACGATCAAGGCGAAGGCCGCGATCAAGGACTCGGCCCGGGTGCTGGGTTTCCCGTACGCGGTGGGCGACCGGATCACCAAGGCGATGCCGCCGGCCGTGATGGGCAAGGACATCCCGCTGACCGGCATCTTCGACCCGAAGCACCCGCGCTACGCCGAGGCCGGCGAGATCCGGGGCCTGTACGACTCCGACCCGGACGTCCGCAAGGTGATCGACACGGCCAAGGGCATCGAGGGGCTGATCCGGCAGACAGGTGTGCACGCCGCAGGCGTCATCATGTCCGCCGAGCCGATCATCGAGCACATCCCGTTGATGCGCCGCGACGCCGACGGGGCGATCATCACGCAGTTCGACTACCCGACCTGCGAGTCGCTCGGGCTGCTGAAGATGGACTTCCTCGGCCTGCGCAACCTGACGATCATCGACGACGCGGTCAAGAACATCGAGCTGAACCACGGCCTCAAGCTCGATCTGCTGGGTCTGCCGCTGGACGACAAGGCCGCGTACGAGCTGCTGGCCCGCGGTGACACCCTGGGCGTCTTCCAGCTCGACGGTGGGCCGATGCGGTCGCTGCTGCGGTTGATGAAGCCGGACAACTTCGAGGACATCTCGGCCGTCCTGGCGCTGTACCGGCCCGGTCCGATGGGCGTCGACTCGCACACCAACTACGCGCTGCGCAAGAACGGCCTCCAGGAGATCACGCCGATCCACCCGGAGCTGGAGGAGCCGCTGCGGGAGATCCTGGCGCCCACGCACGGCCTGATCGTCTACCAGGAGCAGGTGCAGCGCGCCGCGCAGATCCTCGCCGGCTACACCCTCGGCCAGGCGGACCTGCTGCGCCGGGCGATGGGTAAGAAGAAGAAGGAGATCCTCGACAAGGAGTTCATCCCGTTCCGGGACGGCTGCCGCGAGCGCGGCTACTCCGACGAGGCGATCCAGGCCGTGTGGGACGTCCTGGTGCCGTTCGCCGGGTACGCCTTCAACAAGGCGCACTCCGCCGCGTACGGCCTGGTGTCCTACTGGACCGCGTACCTCAAGGCGCACTACCCGGCCGAGTACATGGCGGGGCTCCTCACGTCCGTCGGCGACGACAAGGACAAGATGGCGCTCTACCTGTCCGAGTGCCGCCGGATGCGCATCCAGGTGCTGCCGCCGGACGTGAACACCTCGGCCGGGCCGTTCACGCCGGTCGGCAAGGACATCCGCTTCGGCCTGGCCGCGGTCCGCAACGTCGGCGCGAACGTCGTCGCCTCGATCATGCGGTGCCGCCAGGAGAAGGGCGACTACGCCGACTTCTACGACTTCCTGTCCAAGGTGGACGCGGTGGTCTGCAACAAGAAGACAATCGAATCGCTGATCAAGGCCGGTGCGTTCGACTCGCTGAAGCACCCCCGCAAGGGACTGCTCGCGGTGCACGCCGACGCCATCGACGCGTACGCCGACGTCAAGCGCAAGGAGGCGGTCGGCCAGTACGACCTGTTCGGCGCCGGCTTCGGTGACGCCGACACCGGCAGCACGACGGTGATGCCTGTCATCGGCGACAGCGAGTGGGACAAGCGTGACAAGTTGGCCTTCGAGCGCGAGATGCTCGGCCTGTACGTCTCCGACCACCCCCTGTTCGGCCTGGAGCACATCCTGGGCGCGGCGGCCGACACCACCATCGCGTCCCTCGCCGAGGACGGCGCGGTGCCCGACGGTGCTGTCGTCACGCTCGCCGGCATCCTCTCCGGGGTGCAGCGGCGGGTCACCAAGCAGGGGCGGGCCTGGGCCTCGGCCACCCTGGAGGACCTGGCCGGTGGGGTGGAGACGCTGTTCTTCCCCAACACCTACGAGGTGATCGGGCAGTACATCGCCGAGGACGCCATCGTGGTGGTCAAGGGCCGGGTGGACCGCCGCGACGACACGCCACGGATCATGGCGATGGACATGTCCATGCCGGACGTCAGCACCAGCGCCACCAACAAGCCGGTCACCCTCACCATCCCGGTGCACCGCTGCACGCCGCCGCTTGTGGAACGGCTCAAGGAGACGCTGGTACTGCACCCCGGCGACACCGAGGTGCACGTCAAGCTGCTCAACGGCGGCCGCACCACCACCCTGCGGCTGGGCCCGTTCCGGGTGGCGGCGACGACCGCGCTGATGGGTGACCTGAAGAGCGTCCTCGGCCCGGCCGCCGTGAGCTGACCTGGTTAGCCGTGGGGAATCTCCAAACATCGGGGAAAATGTCCGTTATTGTCATAAGGTGTCGTGTCGTCGTCTGCGGGCCGTGGTCCCCGCCCTGGCACTGGTGGCCGGCCTCGCGTCCTGCACCGACCGGGGGTCCACCAACGAAGCCGATGCCGGGTCGACCGCGGCTGGGCCGACCTCAGCCGAGGCGAGCGCGGCCGGGCCGGCACCGACCGCCTTCGGCCCGCTGGCACCGGGAATGCCGACCTATCCGGCGGCCGGCAACGTCTACGCTGCCGCCGGCCCCGACCAGCTGACCGATGCGGTACGCGGCGACCGCTCGATGGTGTACGTGCCAAACACCAAGAGCAACGATGTCTGGTTGATTGACCCCGGGACGTACCAGGTGGTGGGGAAGTTCCCCGGCGGCCCGGAGCCCCAACACGTCGTCCCCTCCTATGACCTGCGGACGCTCTACGTGGCGTCCAGTCAGATCCCCCGGGGTGGCCTGATCCCGATCGACGCCCGGACCGGTGAGCCGGGCGAGTTCCGCAACCTCGAGGACGTCTACAACCTCTACTTCACCCCCGACGGCAAGCAGGCGATCGTGGTCGCCGAGGCGTACCAGCGACTGGACTTCTACGACCTGGCCAACTGGCAGCGGGTGCGCTCGGTGCGGTTTCCCGAGTGCGGCGGCATCAACCACATGGACTACTCCGCCGACGGCCGGACGATGCTGTTCAGTTGCGAGTTCGCCAACCGGATGCTGGTGCTGGACACCGCCTCCCTGCGCAAGGTGCGCGAGTTTCGCCTCACCCGAACGCCCGACGGGATGCCGCAGGACACCCGGCTGACGCCGGACGGCCAGCACTTCCTCGTCGCCGACATGCACGCCAACGGGGTGTACGTCTTCGACGGCCAGGCCACCCGGCAGACAGCGTTCATCCCCACCGGCAGGGGCGCGCACGGCATCTACTTCAGCCGGGACGCCCGGCAGGCGTACGTCACCAACCGCGAGGAGGGCACGGTGACCGTGCTCGACCTGGCGAACCTGAAGCGCACCGCGACCTGGCGGATCCCGAACGGCAGCCCCGACATGGGCGGCCTGTCCGCCGACGGCAAGGTGCTGTGGCTCTCCGGGCGCTTCACCGACGAGGTGTACGCGCTGAACACCTCGACCGGCAAACTGCTGGCCCGGATCCCGGTCGGCAAGGGCCCGCACGGCCTCACCGTCTGGCCGCAGCCCGGTCGCTACTCCCTGGGCCACACCAGCAACATCCGCTAGCGGCCCGGTACCGGGCCGGCCGAACGTTCGTCCGGCCGGGCCGCGACGTCGGGTCAGCCCTGGTCGGGTGCCGCGATCTCCCGCAACTGGCCGTCGGCCAGCCGCAGCCAGCGCTGCACGCCGATCTCGGCGAGGAACCGTTCGTCGTGACTCACCACGACAAACGCACCCTGGTACGCGGTCAGCGCGCTCTCCAGTTGGGCGACGCTGACCAGGTCCAGATTGTTCGTCGGCTCGTCGAGCAGCAGCAGTTGCGGCGCCGGTTCGGCGCAGAGCACGCATGCGAGGGTGGCGCGCAGCCGCTCGCCGCCGGAGAGCACCCCGACCGGCAGGTTCACCCGGGCGCCTCGGAACAGGAACCGGGCCAGCAGGTTCATCCGCTTGGCGTCCGGCAGGCTCGGCGCGTACGCGGCGAAGTTCTCCGCGACCGTGCGGTCGAGGTCCAGCAGGTCCAGCCGCTGCGACAGGTACGCGATCCGCCCGTCGGCCCGTTTGATCTCGCCGCCGGCCGGTTCGAGATCGCCGTTGACGAGGCGCAGCAGGGTCGACTTGCCGACGCCGTTCGCCCCGGTGAGCGCGATCCGCTCCGGCCCCCGGATCACCAGGTCGGCGCCGTCGCCGCCGAACAGCTCCCGATCGTCGAAGCGGGCCCGCAGCCCCGTACCGGAGAAGACCGTCCGTCCGGACGGGACGGTGGTGTCCGGCAGGTCGACGGTGATCTTGTCCTCGTCGCGGACCGCCCGGCCGGTCTCGTCGAGCCGGGCCTTGGCCGAGCCGAGCCGGGCGGAGTGGGTCTCCTGCGACCTGCCCGCCGACTCCTGCGCGCTGCGCTTGAGCCCACCAGCGACGATCCGGGCCAGACCGGCGTTCTTCAGGTTCTTGGAGGCGTTGCTGGCCCGCCGGTCGGCCCGCTCACGGGCCTGCTGCATCTCCCGCTTCTCCCGCTTGACCTCCTGCCCGGCGTTGCGCAGGTTGCTCTCGGCCACCTCCCGCGCCGCCTGCACCGCCTCGGTGTACGCGGTGAAGTTGCCCCCGTACCAGTTGATTTCGCCTCGTTCCAGCTCGGCGATGCGGTCCATCCGGTCCAGCAGCTCCCGGTCGTGGCTGACCAGCAGCAGGCACCCGGACCAGTCGGACAGCACGTCGTAGAGCTTGTGCCGAGCCTCCAGGTCCAGGTTGTTGGTCGGCTCGTCGAGCAGCAGCACGTCGGGCCGTCGCAGCAGTTGCGCCGCCAGGCCGAGGGAGACCACCTGACCGCCGCTGAGGGTGTGCAGCCGGCGGTCGAGCGCCAGGTCACCCAGGCCGAGGCGGTCCAGCTCGGCGCGGGTGCGCTCCTCGATGTCCCAGTCGTCGCCGATGGTGACGAAGTGCGCCTCGCTGGCGTCGCCGGCCTCGATGGCGTGCAGCGCCGCGATCCGCTCGGCGACGCCGAGCACCTGGGCCACGGTCAGGTCGCCGACCAGCGGCAGCGTCTGCGGGAGGTAACCGACCACGCCGTCGACGGTGACGCTGCCGCCGCCGGGCGTCAGCTCCCCGGCGATCAGCCGCAGCAGGGTGCTCTTGCCGGCGCCGTTGGGCGCGACCAGGCCGGTACGACCGCCCGGAACGGTGAAGGACAGCTCCGAGAAGACCGGGGTGTCGTCCGGCCAGGAGAAGGACAGGTTCGAGCAGACGATGTACGCATCAGACATGCGAGTGACCTCGAAGGGTGGGGTGGGCGCGCGCCTAAGCCGCCCGACGACAACGGGAACCGGTGGAACGACGGCATGGCCTCGGCGGCTGCGCCTACGCGCGCCGAACCGATGGCCGAACATGTCCGGTCTCACCCGGAGATGTCGTCGTCACCCGCCATGTCTGGTCTCCCTGGTCGTACCGCTAACCCAACCCGGCAAGTCTAACAACGGATCTTGACCCCGCCACCGCATTAGAGCGCAGCGGTTCTGTATAGCTCAGGCTATAGTTGGTCCATGTCTCATGAGCCGCCACGTCGCTGGGCGATCAAGACGACAACGGATGTCCGTAACTGGTTGCGATCCCTGCGAGATGCCGACCCTGCGACGTACCGGTCCGTCAACGTAGCGATCGACATGCTCGCGGATACCGGTCCGGCCCTGGGGCGGCCACTGGTCGACACCCTCAAGGGCTCGACCATCAGCAACCTGAAAGAGCTTCGACCGAGATCCGGAAGGGACGTTGCCGTTCGGGTGCTGTTCGTCTTCGATCCCTGGTCCCAGGCCGTCCTGCTGGTGGCCGGCAACAAGGCGGGAGATTGGAATCGATGGTACGACAAGGCGATTCCGGTGGCCGAGATTGCGTACGAGGGCTGGCTTGCCTTCGAGAAGAAGCGGAGGGAGGGCTGATGAGCGACTTCCATGATTGGAACGACATCCGGGCCGAGCTGCACGACGGGGACGATGAAGCGCTCGACGCCGAACGTGCCCGTACCGAGGCGTGGATCAGCGCGTTCCACCTTGCCGAGGAGCGGAAGCGGTTGGGCTTGACCCAGCGGCAGGTGGCCGAGCTGATGGGTGTCACGCCCGGCCGAATCAGCCAGATCGAGAACGGTGATCTGGAGGCTAATGAGGTCGCGACACTGAGTCGGTATGCGCGAGCGCTCGGCGCCCGAATGCGGATCATCTTCGACTACGGCGACGACTTGCGCCAGATCGCCTGATCTGACGATCAGCACATGTGCAGGCCACAGCAGCCGTTGATCACTCAAGCATCCACCCGGCGCCGCTTGACGTCGCGTTGCGTCAGCGGGGGCGGTACTCGACCTCGGGGCGGCCGGGGGTGCCGTAGCGGGGGGTGCGCACCGCGCGGTCGATGGTGACCAGGTACTCCAGGTAGCGGCGGGCGGTCACCCGGGAGATGCCGGTCGCCGCGCTCACCTCGGTGGCGGACAACCCCGCCCCCGGGCCGGATCCGTCGGCCAGCGCCGCGCGTACCCGATTGAGGGTCTGCGCGTCGAGGCCCTTGGGCAGGCTGTGCCCGGCGGTGCCGCGCAGGGTGGCGAACATCCGGTCCACGTCGTGCTGGGCGGTCACCTCACCGTCGGCGAGCGCCTGGGCGCGGTAGTCGGCGTAGCGCTCCAGCTTGTCGCGGAACGCCGCGAACGTGAACGGTTTGAGCAGGTAGTGGGTCACCCCGAGGGACACCGCGGTGCGCACCACCGCCAGGTCCCGCGCGGAGGTCACCGCGAGCACGTCGACGCTGCTGCCGGCCGCGCGCAGCGCCCGGCAGACGTCCAGGCCGTGCAGGTCGGGCAGCCGAAAATCCAGGAGTACGAGGTCCACGTCGCCGCCGCCACCCGCGCGCAGAGCCGCCATCGCCGCCCGCGCGGTGTGCGCCACCCCGACCACCACGAAACCCCGAACCCGTTCGGTGTACGCGGCGTGCGCCTCGGCCAGCAGCGGCTCGTCCTCGACGACCAGCACCCGGATGTCGGTCATCGCGGGGCACCGCCGACCGGTAGTCGGACCGTGAACAGGCTGCCGCCGTCGTCCGAGCGGGCCACCTCGTGCCGGCCACCGTGGCGGCGGACCACCTGCCCGATCAGCGCCAGACCGAGACCCCGGCCGCTGCTCTTGGTGGACCAGCCGCGCCGGAACGCGTCCGCCACCCGGTCCTCGGCCAGCCCGGGGCCGCTGTCGGCGACCCGGACCACCAGTTCGTCGTCGACGGCGCCGACGAAGACCCGCACCGTACGCGGCGGGGGCGTGCCGGCGACCGCCTCCAGGGCGTTGTCGATCAGGTTGCCGACGACGGTGAGCAGGTCGTTGGTCGGCAACGGGCTGTCGTCGAGGCGGCAGTCCGGCTCGATGACGAGGTCCACGCCGCGCTCGCCGGCCTGGGCGGACTTGCCGAGCAGCAGCGCGGCCAGGGCCGGCTCGGTGACCGCGTCGACCACCCGGTCGGTCAGCTGCTGCGCGAGGGCCAGGTCCCGGGTGCCGAGCCGGACCGCCTCGTCGGCGCGGCCCAGCTCCACCAGCGTGAGGACGGTGTGCAGGCGGTTGGCCGACTCGTGGGTCTGCGCCTGCAACGCCTCGGTCAGCGCGCGGACCGAGTCCAGCTCGCTGGCGAGGGTACGCAGCTCGGTCTGGTCGCGCAGGGTCAGCACGGTGCCGAGCGGCGCGCCCTCGAAGCGAGCGGTCCGCTGGTTGGCCACCAGCACCCGGTCACCGGCCAGCATGGGCTCGTCGAGGGCGTCGCGCCCGGAGCCGAGCAGCTCGGCCACGGCGGGCGGCAGGTCGATCCCGGCGACCGGCTGGTCGGTGACCGGCTCGTCGGCGTCGAGATCGAGCAACCGCCGGCCCTCGTCGTTGATCAGCGCCACCCGCCGATCGGTGGTCAGCACCACGAGACCCTCGCGCACCGAGTGCAGGACAGCGTCGTAGTACTCGTACATCCGGGTCATCTGCGCCGGTCCCAGGCCGTGGGTCTGGCGACGCAGCCGGCGGCTGAGCAGCCACGATCCGGTCGCGGCGAGCGCGAGCGCCGGCGCCGCGACGCCGAGCAGCACGGGGAGCTGGCGCAGGAGCTTGCGGTTGATGGCCCGGGTGGTGATGCCCACCGAGACCAGGCCGACGATGCGCCGCTGCTCGTCGTACACCGGCACCACCGCGCGCACCGACTCGCCGAGCGTCCCGACGTTGGTGGTGGTGAACGGGTGCCCCGCCAGGGCGGGCCCGATGTCGCCGACGAACGGCTCGCCGATGCGGTCCCGGGTCGGGTGCGAGAAACGGGTGCGGTCGGGGGCCATCACGACCACGAAGTCGGTGCCCGTGGCCAGCCGGGTCGATTCGGCGTACGGCGCAAGGATGCTGGCCGGGTCGGCGGTCGTGAGGGCCGCGCGGACGTCGGGGGAGCGGGCCACGGTCTGCGCCACCGCGAGCACCTCCTCCTGCGCGGCCTGGCGGGAGTCGACGCGGGCCAGCCAGACGGCGCCCGCCGCGCCGGCCAGCACGAGCAGCGTCACCACCACCGCCTGGAGGGCGAAGAGCTGCCCCGCGATGCTCCACTGCCGTCGGGCCACCTCCATCACCTCCTCGGATTTTCGCGGTGAACAGAATGACCGCAAATTTGTCAACGGGTGAGACGCGCTTCACATTGTCGACATGGACACCACCGCATCCACCACCACGGCGGAGCCGTCGGCCCGCCGGGACCGTACCCGTTACCTGTACCTGGCCGTCATCGTGGCCGTGCTCGCCGGCATCGTGGTCGGCCTGGTCGCCCCCGATTTCGGCAAGGAACTCAAGCCGATCGGCACGGGCTTCGTCAACCTGATCAAGATGATGATCAGCCCGGTCATCTTCTGCACGATCGTGCTGGGCGTCGGTTCCGTCCGCCAGGCCGCGAAGGTCGGCAAGGTCGGCGGCCTGGCGCTCGGCTACTTCCTGACCATGTCGACCGTCGCGCTCGCCATCGGCCTGGTCGTCGGCAACCTCATCCACCCCGGCTCCGGCCTGGACCTCGGCCAGGACCTCGCGGGCGCGGGCAAGGCCGCCGCCGGTGACGAGGCCGGCGGTACGGCGGAATTCCTGCTCGGGATCATCCCGACCACGCTTTTCTCCGCGCTCACCGAGGGGGAGGTGCTCCAGACGCTGCTGGTGGCGCTGCTCGTCGGCTTCGCGGTGCAGGCGATGGGCCGGCGCGGTGAGCCCGTGCTCGGCGCGATCGCCGTCCTCCAGCGGGTCGTCTTCAAGGTCCTCGCCATGATCATGTGGCTGGCGCCGATCGGCGCGTTCGGCGCGATGGCGGCCGTCGTCGGCGCGACCGGCGTGGACGCCCTCAAGAGCCTCGCCCAGATCATGCTCGGCTTCTACGCCACCTGTCTGATCTTCGTGCTGGTCGTCCTGGGCGCGTTGCTGTGGTTCGTGGCCCGGATCTCGATCTTCTCGCTGCTGCGCTACCTCGGCCGGGAGTTCCTGCTGATCCTGTCGACCTCGTCGTCGGAGTCGGCGCTGCCCCGGCTCATCGCCAAGATGGAGCACTTCGGCGTGAGCAAGCCGGTCGTGGGCATCACGGTGCCGACCGGGTACTCGTTCAACCTCGACGGCACCGCGATCTACCTGACGATGGCGTCGCTGTTCATCGCCGACGCGCTCGGCAAGCCCCTGGCTATCGGCGAGCAGATCTCGCTGCTGCTGTTCATGATCATCGCGTCGAAGGGCGCCGCCGGAGTCACCGGCGCCGGGCTGGCCACGCTTGCCGGTGGCCTCCAGTCGCACCGGCCGGACCTGGTGGACGGCGTCGGGCTGATCGTCGGCATCGACCGGTTCATGTCGGAGGCGCGGGCGCTGACGAACTTCGCCGGCAACGCGGTGGCGACCGTCCTGGTGGGAACCTGGACCGGCGAGTTCGACCGGGACCGGGCGGCCGGCGTGCTGCGCGGCGACGACCCGTTCGACGAGGCCACCATGCTCGACGACCACGACGACGAGTCGGCGGCACGCCCCGACGAATCGACCGCGCCAGCTGGCGTCCCGGCCTGACCGTCCCGGGGGGTGATCGACTCCAGGTCGGCGATATCGGGGTATCCAAGCTTGTAGGACACCCCGATATCGCTGATCTCGTGTCGATCTTCACCGAGAGGTTGACCTCCGGCTGACGACAGAGACCAAATGCTCCCGTGCGACACGACCTCGGCACCCGCCACCGCTGGCAATCTTGGACACTTTCCGTTAGCTGCTAACGGAAACTGTCCAAGATCTACCCTGTCAACCGCCTCCCGCGCCCCGGACGGCGTCGCCCTGGGTCAGCTCGTCGACCTCAGGGCCGCCGCACGGAACTTGGCTGGTGGCAGGTATCCGTGGGCGTCCACGTAGTGGAGCAGGAGCTGAGGAGCGGCGTACGCGACGTTGTCGCCCCGCACCTCGAATTCGGCGCTCTCGCGGGCGATCATGCCCTCCCGAATGGCTTCTCTGGCGTCGTCGCCCAGGTCCCGGATGCAGATCTCGCAGTAGTGGTGTCCCCGTGTCTGGCGGACTCGCACCTTGGCCAGTTCCGTCAGAGCTGGCATCAACCCGCCCGGGGGAGCGCCGGTCGGGAACGGATGCGAGGCGTCCAGCCAGCCGACGTTGAGCAGCGGCTCGTCGGATGGCCCACGCCCGTCCTCGTCATGCCGCTTGAGGTACGTGTACGGCGTCAGGTCCACGAAGTAGGTCACGGGTTCTGTGTACCCACCCTCCGCGCACTTGACAGGGGGTGTGTGAGCGTTAACATCGATAAGCGCCATGCATCGGCTCGGCCACCGTCACCGACCTGTGGTCCGGCGCCGGTCTCGGCACCGTCACCGGCACGCTCACCCGATCCATCCCCGCCCACGGGAGCGGCCTGTACCGGGTGGCGCCGCTGACCACCGCCCCCACGCCGACCACCTACACGGTGGCTGCGCGGCACAGCGGCAAGCTCCTCGACGTCTTCAACGCGTCCACCGCCGATGGCGCCAACGTCGTGCAGTGGGGCGCCAACGGGCAGGCCAACCAGCGGTGGCGGTTCCAGGACGCCGGTGGCGGCTACTCGACGGTGACAAGTGTCAGCAGCGGCAAGTGTCTCGACGTGTACGGCGGCGGGGGCGCCACCGCCGACGGCGTCCGCGTGATCCAGTGGACCTGCAACGGCGGCACCAATCAGCAGTGGCGCGTCGAGGACCTCGGAACCGGCTACGTCAGGCTCGTGGCCCGCCACAGCGGGAAGTGTCTCGACGTGCTGAACGCCGCCACGGCGGACGGTGCTCAGGCCGTGCAGTGGACGTGCGGCACCGGCGCCAGCCAGCAGTGGCGACGCACCACCGCGTAGCGCGCCGTCGGCCCTCGCGGCGGTAATGCGCCGCAGCGGGCGCGGATCCTCGTCACGTCGCTGCCGACGGTCTGGGCGCTGATCGCGGCCGGCACACTGCTGGCACGGCGCTACGCCAGCGGGCCAACTGAAGGCTGACGGCGGGCGCTGCGGTGGTTACGGTCGTGGATGCCGAGGTTTCCCGACCGTTCGAGGAGTGATCGCATGGCCCCCTCTCCGTCCCGGCTCTTCGCGGAGATAGCGACGGCCGAACGACCGGCCGAGACCAGAGTGGTCATGCGGCGAGCGGTGGTGCTCGGCGGCAGCATGGCCGGGTTGCTGGCGGCCCGGGTTTTGAGCGATCACGCCGAGGAAGTGCTGATCATCGAACGGGATCCGTCCAATGTCGACGCCGGGCCTCGGCCGGGGGTGCCCCAGGGCAGCCAGGTGCACGCGCTGCTGCCCGCCGGCCAGGTCCAGTTGGAACGCTGGTTTCCCGGCATCGCCGACGAGGCGCTGGCGCTCGGCGCCCCTCCGCCGCCGCGCGACCAGGGCACCGCGAAGGTCTTCATCAACGGCGTACTGGGTCTGCCGCCGGCAGCGACCGGCACCGGGCCGGCGTTGATCACCACGCGTCCGTTCCTGGAGGCGCTGGTCCGTCGGCGGACCCTCGCCGTCGACAACATCCAGATGGTGTACGGCCGGGCCGAGGGCCTCCTCTTCGACGAGCGGCGCGTCACCGGCGCCCGGTACGTGCCCGAGGGCGGCAGCGAGCCGGTCGTCGAAACGGCGGACCTGGTGGTGGACGCGATGGGCCGGTCCAGCCGGTTGAGTGACTGGCTGGCCGAGGAGGGGTGGCCGCGCCCGCCGATGCACCGTATGCCGATCAAGCTGAACTACGCGACGGCGCTCTACAAGCGCGACGAGAAGGTCAGCGACGCTTGGGTGGCGGTCTTCCACACCATGGCGGGCAAGGGGCGTACCGCCCGGATCGGCGGGATCAACTCGGTCGAAGGGGACCGTTGGATCATGCTGGTCGCCGGCTACGACGGGGACCGGCCCAGCCGCGATGTCGCCGACTTCACCACCCGCTGCCGGAAGCACTACCCGCAGATGTTCGGCGACATCGCCGAACACGGCGAGATGCTCGGCCCGGTGGTCACGTACCACCAGGCGGACAGCCGACGCCGCGACTTCCATGAGCTCGACCGCCTGCCCGCCGGGTTGGTCGCCGCCGGTGACGCGGTCGCGTCCTTCAACCCGGTGTACGGCCAGGGCATGACCTCCGCGACGCTGCACGCCTCCTGCCTGTCAAACTATCTGCGGTCCGGGCCGAAGCCGCACGACGAGCCCGCGCGGGCGTACTTCGACCAGGTCCGCGTGGTGGTCGACGCCGCCTGGCAGGTCTCCACCACCGCCGACATCGAGCTGCCGCACGTCGACGGGCCGTACCCGCCCGGTTACCGGGTCACCAAGTGGTTCGGCGATCTGCTCTTCCGGGCGTCGCTCACCGACCCGGTGCTCAACGCCCGGTTGGGGCGGGTGACCACAATGCTCGACCACCCGGCCGCCCTGAGCCGCCCCGGCACCCTGTTCCGGGCGCTCCGCTTCGGCCTGCGCGGCCGCTCTCGGCGGTGATTCGTCGCCAAACCCGCAGCCCGTGGCGGGGTGCGGTGGAGAATGGTGGGTCGGGAAGGGGTGCCGCGACGAACCGGGGGAGCAGGCGTGCTCGCAACCAGCCTCCTTGGCCGGCTGCGCCGCCGTGACCCGGGGGACGCCGTCCTGCGGCGCGCGGTGCGCCTGACGCTCGTCGCGTCCGTCATCTTCTACGCCTGCCGGTACGGGGCGGGCAGCCCGGTGCTCGCCACGTACGGGCTGTTCGGCGCGATCGCCGCCGGGTCGTTCGCCCAGTTGCCCGGTCCGGCGCCGCAGCGGGCGCGGATCCTCGTCACGTCGCTGCCGGCGGTCTGGGCGCTGATCGCGGCCGGCACGCTGCTGGCGTGGAGCACGTGGGCGGCGGCCGGCGGGATGCTTGTCGTCGGGTTCGTCGTGGCGTTCGCGGGGGTCGGGAATCCACGCCTGGTGGGTCTGGCCAGCGCGTTCCAGCTCTTCTACATTCTGGCGTCCTTTCCGCCGTACCAACCGGACACCCTGCCGCAGCGACTGGGCGGGGTCACGCTCGCGATCGTGCTGCTCGCCGCGGCCGAGGTGCTGCTCTGGCCCGACCCGGTGCCGGTCACCTTCCGGCAGCTGCTCACCCGGGCGGCGGACGGCGTCGGGGCGTTCCTCGACGACGCCGCCGACGCGCTGACCGACCCGCACGCCGGTCACGCTGGTCGGGACAGCCGGCGCGCGCGGGCGTACGACCTGGTGGCCCCGCTCGGTCTGGGCCGCAACCCGCCGGAGCGGGCGCCGACCGCGGCGGGCGCCCAGGACCGGGCTCTGCGGATCTCGGCGGCGGCGCTGCGGGAGGTGCTCGCCGAGGCGGACCGGCTCGCGGGGGACGCCCCGCCGGAGCCGATCGGAGAGCTGGCGGCGGCGCGGCTGGTGCGCACCTGCGCTGAGACGACCCGGGCCGCCGGCCGGAGCCTGTCACCGGGTGCGCCGCCGGTCGACCTCGCTGGCCTGGACGTCGCGATCCGCGCGGCCGAGGCCGCCTACCCGGTGGGGCGAGGTGGCGGCGCCGACGCGCCGGACGTACCCCGGATGTGCCGGGACGCGACCGCGCTGGCCCTCGCCGACCAGGTGCGGGTCTTCGCCGTCGGTGCCCGGGTCGCCGCCGGGGCACGGCCCGCCGGAGGCGAGGCCTACCCCAGACTTTTCGGGTACGCGCGACACAGCCCGTGGACGCTGTACTGGTGGCAGTTCCGCTCCCACCTTGCTCCCAGCTCCGCACACCTGCACAGCGCGCTTCGGCTGGCCGTGGCGCTGTCGGTCGCCCGGGTGGCTGCCGGGGTGTTGCAGCTCAACCACGGCTTCTGGGTGCTCCTGGCGACACTCACGGTCCTGCGGACCTCGGCCGCCGACACGCGCACCGCGCTGCGACCCGCAGTGCTCGGCACGATCGCGGGCGTCGTCGTCAGTGGCCTGCTGGTGCTCCTCGTCGAGGACCCTGTCGTGTACGCCGTCGTTCTGCCGGTCACGCTGCTGCTGGCGTTCGGTGTCGGTCGGCTGCTGGGCCCGGTGTGGCAACAGGCGCTGTTCACCCTGCTGCTGACGGTCGTGTTCAGTCAGCTCAGCCCCGAGGGTTGGCGGCTCGCCGAGGCCCGGCTGGTCGACGTCGGGCTCGGCGCGGTGATCGGTGTGCTCGCCGGCGTCGCCATGTGGCCGCGCGGTGCGAGCCGCGACCTGCGCCACAACGCCGCGCGTTACCTGACGGCCAGCGGGGACGCGGTCGAGCGGACCGTCGAGGCGGTGCTCGGCGACGCCCCGCCGCCCGAGGACGACCTCGATCGGGTCCGCCAGCGGATGGTCCTGGTCGACTCGTCCTACTGCCAGTACCACTCCGAGCGCCACGACCCGCAGCGCGCACGCGTGAACTGGGACGCCGTCCTGGGTGCCGGACAGCACGTGGTGCCCGGCGCCGAGTCGCTGCTGCGGCGCAACCCGCCCGGCTGCCTCGCCGGCTGGCCGGCGGCGGCGGCCCTGCTGCGGGACGCGGCCGGGCAACTGCGCTCGGCGTACGACGAGCTGGCCGGAGAGGTGGCACAGGGCCGGGCCGCGGGCCCGGTGCCGGCCCCGACCGACTGTGTCGACGAGGTGGACCGGGTCCGTCCGCTGCTCGGCGACGTCGACTCCTCGGCGGTACGGCACCTGGTGGAGGTCGATCGATGGCTCGCCGGCCTCGCCGACAGCCTCACCCGGATCCACCCGCCGGACGCGAACCGGCGTCGATGACGTCGCCGCCCGCGCCTGGCTGGTCTCCTCGGCGGCAGGTTGGTCGTGAGCGACATACCTCAGAGTCATATCTATACCTGAGAGTCATCACGCTCTCCCCGGTGCCCGGCTCCGGGTGGCGAGCGGCGGGCGCCGGGTGCGGGGTGCCGGGCGCAGCCCGCAAGCCCGCAAGCCGCCGGCAGTCCGCCGCCGGGAGCCCGCAGGCCGCGGGACTCCGATTGGCCGTGCCCCTGCGCGACGAGCCCGCCTAGCGTCGGTGGCATGGAGATCGCGCAGGCACAGCAGTTGTGGAAGCCGGAGCCCGGCTGGTTGAACACGGCCTCCTACGGGTTGCCGCCAGAGCCGGCCTGGACGGCGTTGCAGGAGGCCCTGGCCGCCTGGCGGGTCGGCAGCACGTCATGGGAGGGCTGGGGCGACTCGGTGCAGCGTTCCCGGAACGCGTTCGCCGGTCTGATCGGCGTGCCGGCCAGTGACGTGGCGGTCGGCGCGACCGTCTCCCAGATGCTGGCGCCGGTGGCGGCGGGGCTGCCGGCGGGGGCCACCGTGGTCGTTCCGGAGATCGAGTTCACCTCGAACCTGTTCCCCTGGCTGGTTCAGGAGGAGCGCGGCGTCACGGTCCGCACGGTGCCGGCGGACCGGCTGGTCGACGCGATCGACGCCGACACCGACCTCGTCGCGTTCAGCCTGGTGCAGTCGGCCGACGGCTCGGTCGCCGCGTACGACGAGATCGTGGCCGCGGCCCGCGCGCACGACGCGCTGGTGGTGGTGGACGCGACCCAGGCGTGCGGGTGGCTGCCGTTCGATGGCAGCCGGGCCGACGTGGTGGCCGTGGGCGGCTACAAGTGGCTGATGAACCCGCGCGGCACCGCGTACACCTATCTGGCCCCGGCGCTGCGCGAGCGCCTGCGCCCGGACGCCGCCGGCTGGTACGCGGGCCGCGACCCGCACGCCTCCTACTACGGCCCGCCGCTGCGGCTGGCCGACGACGCCCGCCGGTTCGACATCTCGCCGGCCTGGTTCAGCTGGGTCGGCGCGGCCCCCGCCATGGAGCTGGTCGCCGAGATCGGCGTGCCGGCGATCCAGGAGCACGACGTGGCACTGGCCAACCGGTTCCTGACCGGCCTGGGCCGGCCGCCGGGGGACAGCGCCATCGTCACCGTCGAGGTGCCCGGCGCGGAGCAGCGTCTCGCCGCGGCCGGCATCCGGGCGGCGGTGCGCGCCGGGCGGGTCCGCGCCTCGTTCCACCTCTACTCCACCGAGGCCGATGTGGACGCCGCCCTGGAGGCGCTGGCGGGGTGACGCGGTTCAGGCCAGGTGGCCACCGATCTTCGTGTACCCGCGCAGCAGGTCTCGCGAGATGATCAGCCGCTGCATTTCGTCGGTGCCCTCGAAGATGCGGTAGAGCCGCACCTGCCGGTACCAGCGCTCGATGGGCAGCTCCCGGGTGTAGCCCATGCCACCGTGGATCTGGAGCACCCTGTCGACCACCCGGTTGACCATGCCGGCGCCGTAGAGCTTGCCCATCGACGACGCGTGCCGCGGGTCGAGGCCCTGGTCGACCGTCCACGCGGAACGCAGCACCAGCCAGCGGGCCGCCTCCAACTCGGTCTCCGAGTCGGCGATCATCCACTGGATGGCCTGGTTGGTGCCGATCTTCGCGCCGAACGTCTCGCGGGTGTTGGCGTAGTCGATGGCCATCTGCAGGACCCGCTCGGCGATGCCGATGGCGTGCGACGGGATGGTGTAGCGGCCCTTGCCGATCCACTCCATGCCGAGGGTGAAGCCCTGCCCGATCTCGCCGAGGATGTTGCGGTGCGGCACGCGTACGCCGTCGAAGATCAGCGACGCGGGCCCGCCCTCGCCCATGGTCTGGATGAACTCCGAGCGCCAGCCCATCGCCCGGTCCACCAGGAACGCGGTCGCGCCGCCGTTGCGGGCGCCCTTCTCCCGGTCGGTCACCGCGACGACGATGGCGAAGTCGGCGTCGTGGCCGCCGGTGATGAAGGTCTTCTCGCCGTCGAGGATCCAGTCGTCGCCGTCGCGGCGGGCGGAGAGCCGGATGTTCGCCGCGTCCGAGCCGGCGCCCGGTTCGGTGATCGCGAAGCAGGACCGCCGCTCGCCCTCGATCGTCGGAATGAGGAATTCCTGCTTCTGCTCCTCGGTGGCGTGGAACAGGATGTTGTCCGCCTCGCCACCGAAGCGGAACGGCACGAACGTGTGGCCCAGCTCCGTCCAGATCAACGACTGGAGGACGGCCGGCAGGTTCATCCCGCCGTACTCCTCGGGGGTCGCCAGGCCCCAGAAGCCGAACTTGCGCGCCTTGAGTTGCAGCTCGCGCACCTCGGAGTGATCCAGGCCCGGTTGGTGCGCCCGCTCGCGGCGCAGCACCTCCGCCTCCAGGGGCATCACCTCGCGGCGGATGAACGACCGGACGGTGTCCCGTACCGCCCGTTCCTCGTCGGTGAGCGAAAAGTCCACGGTGGTCCTCCTGGCGTCGGCGCGGCCGGTCACCCCTAAACTAGCGGTGTAAGTTTTGATGCGTCCAGACCCTACGTCGCCGACTCGCGAGGAGCGCAGTGCCCCGACCCCGCCAGCCCCGGCTCACCCGGCAGCTGATCGTCGACACCGCCACGGCGCTCATCGACGCCGAGGGTCTGCCCGCGCTCTCCACCCGTCGACTCGCCGCCGCGCTGGGCGTGCAGGGCCCGTCGCTCTACAACCACTTCGCCACCAAGGACGAGATCCTCGACGCGGTCGCCGACGCGGTGACCGGCGCCGTCGACATCAGCGGCTTCACCGGCCGGGACTGGGCCGGCGCGCTGCGCGACTGGGCCTGGTCGTACCGGCGGGCGCTCACCGCGCACCCGAACATCGTGCCGTACCTGGCCCAGGGGCCCGGTCGCCGGCCGGCCGCCCTCGCCATGGCCGACGCGGTCTACGGCGGCCTGGTCCGCGCCGGGTGGCCACCGGCCCGCGCCACCCACATCGGCGCGGCGCTGCGCTACTTCGTGGCCGGCTCGGCGCTCGGCTCGTTCGCCCGCGGCTTCGTCGAGGATCCCGAGCTGTACGCCGCGCACTACCCGCACCTGCGCCAGGCGCACCGGCTCGCCGAGCACCAGCAGAGCGTGGACGAGGGCGCCTTTGCCCTCGGCCTGGACGCGCTGCTGCACGGCCTGGCCGCCGAGTACGTCCGCACCGTCGGGCCGGTGGAGTCCGGGCGGTCCAGCGGGTAGCGTCCAAACTCCCAGCGCTAGTTTCAGCGCCCGCCGCGACCCGTCGCCTTCGCCCGCCGCCCAGCCCGCCCCCATCGCCCGTCGCCACCCCGGAAGGGACGCCATGGACCTCGCCGCCCCGCCGTCGCTGCTGCCCGATGCCCTGCGCCTCCGGCGCCACCTGCACATCGGCGGCGAGTGGACGTCTCCCGCCGGCACCGACGTGATCGACGTGGAGAACCCGAGCACCGGCGAGCTGATCGGTCAGGTGCCCGCCGGCACCGCGGCCGATGTGGACGCCGCCGTCGCCGCCGCCCGCGCCGCCTTTCCCGGCTGGGCGGCCACCGCGCCCGCCGAACGGTCCGCGTACCTCGACCGGCTGCACGCCGCGCTCGCGGCGCGCGCCGACGACCTCGCCCGCACCGTCGCCGTCGAGCTGGGCGCCCCGCTCAAGCTCGCCACCCGCGTGCAGGTCGCGCTGCCGCTGATCGTGCTGCGCGACCACGTGGCGCTCGCCGCCCGGCCGCCGGTCGAGGAGACCATCGGCAACTCCCTCGTCGTGCGCGAGCCGATCGGCGTGGTCGGCGCGATCACCCCGTGGAACTACCCCCTGCACCAGGTGATGGCGAAGGTCGCGCCCGCGCTCGCCGCCGGCTGCACGGTCGTGCTCAAGCCCAGCGAGCTGACCCCGCTGACCGCGTACCTGCTGTTCGACGCGGTCACCGAGGCCGGTCTGCCGCCGGGTGTGCTCAACCTGGTCCCCGGCACCGGCGCGGCGGTCGGCGAGGCGCTCGCCGGGCACCCCGACGTCGACCTGGTCTCGTTCACCGGCTCCACCGCCACCGGCACCCGGATCATGCGACTCGCCGCCGACCGGATCGCCCGGGTCGCGCTGGAGCTGGGTGGCAAGTCCGCCAACGTGATCCTCGAGGATGCCGACCTGGCCGCCGCGGTCAAGGTCGGCGTCGGCAACGCCCTGATGAACTCCGGCCAGACCTGCACGGCGTGGACCCGGATGCTGGTGCACCGCGACCGGTACGCCGAGGCGCTCGACCTGGTCGCGACGGCGGTGGCCGGCTACCGCGTCGGCGACCCGTTCGACCCGGCCACCCGCCTCGGCCCCCTGGTCTCCGCCGCCCAGGCGACGCGGGTGCGCGGCCACGTCGAGCGGGCTCTCGCCGACGGCGCCCGCCTCGTCGCCGGTGGCCCGGACGCCCCGGTCCCGGCGCGGGGGCACTTCGTCGCCCCGACCGTCTTCGCCGACGTGCACCCGGACAGCGCGCTCGCCCAGGAGGAGGTCTTCGGCCCGGTGCTCGCCGTTCTCCCGTTCGACGACACCGACGAGGCCGTCGCCATCGCCAACAACTCGCGCTACGGGCTGGCCGGCGCGGTCTGGTCCGCCGACACCGAGGCGGCGCTCGCGGTGGCGCGGCGGCTGCGGACCGGCGCGGTCGACATCAACGGCGCGGCGTTCAACCCACTCGCGCCCTTCGGCGGCTACAAGCAGTCCGGCCTGGGCCGGGAGCTGGGCGTGCACGGGCTCGCCGAGTTCTGCGAGCTGAAGGCGATCCAGCGATGAGCGCCGCCGAGCCGACGGGCGTACCGGGGGTGGCTGCGGAGCAGGCGGCCGTGCCGGCGGTCAGCGCTGAGCCGGCGGGCGGGTCGGTCACCGTCCGCGCGCTGGTCGCGCGCGGGCCCGGCGCCGAGCTGCGGGTCGAGCGGGTACGCCTGCCCGCGCCCGGCCCCGGCGAGGTGCGGGTGACGATCCGGGCGGCCGGGGTCTGCCACTCCGACCTGTCCATGGTCAACGGCACTCTGGCCGCGACGTTCCCGCTGGTGCTCGGGCACGAGGCGACCGGCGTGGTGGCCGAGGCAGGGGCGGGCACCCGGCTGCCGGTCGGCACGCCGGTGGTGCTCAACTGGGCGCCCGCCTGCCGGACCTGCTGGTGGTGCCGGCACGACGAGCCGTGGCTCTGCGCCGCCAACACCGCCCCGACCGTGGCGCGCGGCGAGACCGAGGACGGCATCGGGCTGCACCTCACGCTGGGTCTCGGCGCGCTCGCCGAGGCGGTGGTGGTGCCGGAGAGCGCCGTCGTACCGATCCCCGCCGGGCTGCCCGCCGAGCAGGCCGCGCTGCTCGGCTGCGCGGTGCTCACGGGCGTCGGCGCGGTCGGCAACACCGCCCGGGTCGCGCCCGGCGAGTCGGTCGCCGTCATCGGGCTCGGCGGGGTCGGGCTCGCCGTTCTCGCCGCAGCCCGCCGGGCCGGCGCCACGACGATCCTCGCCGTCGACGTGGCCGAGGCGAAGCGGGACCTGGCCCTCGCCGCCGGGGCCACCGACTTCCTGCTCTCCGACGACCGGCTCTCCAAGGAGGTGCGGGCACGCACCGAGGGCCGCGGCGTCGACCACGCCTTCGAGTGCGTCGGGCGGGCCGCCACGATCCGGGCGGCGTGGCGGCTCACCCGGCGCGGGGGAGCGGTCACCGTGGTCGGCATGGGCGCCAAGGACGACATGGTCAGCCTCGGCGCGCTCGACATCTTCCACTCCGCCCGTACGCTGCGCTCCTCGGTGTACGGCTCGTCCGACCCGGACCGCGAGGTGCCGGTGCTGGCCACCGAGCTCGCCGACGGCGCACTGGATCTGCGCGTGCTGGTCAGCGGCACGATCGGGCTGGACGAGGCGCCCACCGCGTTCGACCGGTTGGCGCGGGGCGAGGGCGCCCGCTGGGTGGTCACACTGGACTGAGCCGAGCAGGCTCGCATGCGGGCCTGCTCGGGCCGGTGACGTCAGCGGCGATCAGTTTCGATCAGAAGGGTGGTGTGTCCTCGCCCATCAACGCCAGCACGACGCCACCCCTCCCGCTCTTGAGGCTCTGGACCACGACCTTGCCGGTGCTGCCGTCGGGCAGTTCCAACGTGAAAGCCTTCCCGACCGCGTTCTTGGGGCCGTTGCCGGCGCTGTTGGCGGGCCGGAAGTCGCCTGCCCACGGTCGAATCCCACCCTTGCGGGCGGGCTCGGCGAAGAGGGCGGCGGTGCCAGGGGTCCTGGTGCCGTCCGAGGAGAGAAGCACTGAGGCGCTGCGATAGGTAGCCATATGCGCCAAGGCTATCCCGGACTGCGCTCGATCGCGCCCCGCAACTGCCCCTAAACCGAACGGCCAGGGGAGCGATCGTGATCTGCTACCCCTTTGCGACGATCGTGCGGTGGCTAAGGGCCGAGCCAGACGCCGGTCGCTGAATCCGCAGCCTTGGTCCCTGGCGGAGCCGGATGTGTGCGCGTGCCCTCGGGCTGGACCGAGCTTGTCCTATCCCGGTGCTCTCATCCCGTCATGCATGTCGTCGTCTGTGGCGCACTCGTGGAGAACGGCGCGGTCCTGCTGGTACACCGCAGCCCATAAGGTTTACTTCTATGGTCCGCACCACACCTCCGCGTCCCCTGGACATCACCGCGCTCTTCCCCGAACTGCGGGAACATTCCATCACCGCTACCCGCCTGCATCCCCGACCCGGCGCTCCGACCGTTAGGGACAGCTCGGTCGGCGGACCGCTGCTGTGGCCGGCCGACGAGGTATGGCCGGTCTGCGACGACGCCGGGGCGCACGAGCCATACAACCTGGCCACCCCGGCCGCCCTGCGCTGCAGGCGGGAGATCCTCGCGACCGCAGAAGCCCGGGAGCCGCTGCCGGGCGGGTACTTCTTGACTGCGCAGGAGCGGGCCGAGCTCGATGCGGCCGACGCATTGGACCTGGACGACCTGATCGAGGACCCCATCCCGTTGGTCCCGGTCGCGCAGCTGTACCGACATGATGTCCCGGACTACGCCGGTCCGGACGGCACCGACCTGCTCCAGGTGCTGTGGTGCCCGGTGGACCACTCGGACCGGCACTACAGCCCTCGCGTCTTCCTCTTCTGGCGCGACAGTTCCGCCGTCGGCCCGCTGCTCGAAGCGCCTCCCGAGCCGCCGGTGATCAGCGACATGTACCTGCCGGTTCCGTGCGTGGTGCACCCCGAGCAGGTTCGCGAGTGCCAATACGCCGCTCTACTCCCCGATGACCTGCGCGAGCGGCTCGACGAGTGGGACGAAGACGATAGCCGTCCCCACTATCAGTATCAGACCGACTTGTCGCTGGCGCCGGGATGGAAGGTCGGCGGGTACGCGAACTGGTCACTGACCGATCCGTACCCGATGGATTGTGCTGCCTGCGGCACCACGATGACCTTGATTTTCACCGTGGGCTCGGGCGACTGGAACGGCATGCATTGCAGCTGGCGCCCGTCCGAGGAGAACCCGACCGTGTCCCCAGACATCGTCGGCGTGCAGATCGGGCGTGGCTACTCGCTGTACACCTTCCGCTGCCCCAAATCATTCGATCATCCCCCGGCGACCGCTATGCAGTGACGCGGCCTCCCTCCATGGCTTGCCGGCCTCCCAAGCGCACTCGACTCGACAGAGCCGCGAGCGCTGGGGGTGTCCCGGAAGCCATGTGTGCGGCGAGGATGTAGTTGTTGAGGTGCCGGTCGATGTTCTTGCGGGCCCGGTCGTAGCGCATGGTGGTGTGCGGGTCGGCGTGGCGAGCGGCGATCTGCACGTCGCGCAGGCTGACGCCGGCGTTGAGCATGGTCGTCACGAAGGTGTGTCGCAGCATGTGGGGGGCATCCTCGGCATTCGGATCCCTGCGGTCTGGGTCAGCGCGCAGAACGAGGTGATCGGAGGGTGCGGTGCCGGATTGGCGAAGCGGTACCTCGCTACCGGACTGCGCGGACGGTGCCTACTCTTCCGCCGTGGCGCGTACCCGAATCAGGAGCATCGTCGTCGAGGACATCGTCTACCGATGGACCGTCGGACTGGTCGATCCGAGCCGTGTCAAGGTCAAGGTCTGGCGCGACGGGCCCGGCGGTGCATTGCAGGTCATGGCGTTCTTTGATGACCCATGGCTGAACTATGGACCGATCATCACCGCACCTGCCGGCCGAGCGGCCGAAGTGTTCGAACTGAGCCCGATCGCCCCGGCTTTGGTCGCGAAGATCATCCGGCAGGCACTCGACATGGGCTGGCAGGCACATCACAACGCAACGACGCGGCTCCAGCTCACCCGCGACCGCGAACGGTTGGAGCCATCACCCTAGTGACAGGGCGCCGGACGCGACCGCTGTCCGCGGATGCGGATGCCGTTAGAACCTCGGGAGCGGCCGGCCCCCTGAGGCCGCACTCGCTTCTGTGGGTCACGCGGTTTGATCACGATGTCGATGCGAAGGGGGCATGGTGGGACGCAGAGCGATCATCTTCCACGGGACCGGCGGTAACCCGGACGTCGTCTGGTATCGCTGGCTGGCGGAGCGGCTCGAGGCTCGGGGTTACACCGTCGAGGTGCCGCACCTCCCGGGCGTCAACGTCGAGCCGATCGCGACGTTCCTGCCGACGGTGCTCGACGGGCGCCGCTTCGACGAGGACACGGTCCTGGTGGGCCACTCCGGCGGCGCGGCCCTGCTGTTGGCGCTCCTGGAGCATGTCGAGGTGCCCGTCGCCCAGGCGATCCTGGTCGCCGGCTACTGCACCCGGCCCAACACCAGCGAGGAACCGGTCCTCCAGGAGAGCTACGACTGGGCCGCGATCCGGTCGCACGTGCGCGAGATCCTCTTCATCAACTCCCGCGCGGATCCGTACGGCTGCGACGACCGACAGGGACGCGCCATGTTCGAGCGGCTCGGCGGCACCCAGATCGTGCGCGACGACGGGCACTTCGGCGACTACAACCAGCCATACGAGCGGTTCGAGCTGCTCGACCGACTCATCCCCTGACGTTCGTCACATCCGCGCCCGCAGCACGTCGACCTCGCAGCCGGGCGCCGAGGGGTCGAAGCCGTGCTCGGCCAGCCACCGGATCACCAGCAGGCTGCGCAACGACCACCACGCCCGGATCACGTCGAGGTCGACGTCGGCGCCGTAGCCGGCCACGACGTCGCCGAGGTGCTCCTCGTGTCCGAGAGTCAACGTGGCGAGGTCGAACAGGGCGTCGCCCCGGCTCGCCTCGGACCAGTCGAGCACGCCGGTGACCTCGTCACCGTCGACGAACACGTGGGCGACCTGCAGGTCGCCGTGCGTGAACACAGGTGTCCACGGCCGGAGTGCAGCCTCGGCGACGTGGCGGTTTCGGGTGACCAGGTCGGTGGGGAGAACGCCGTTCGCGACGAGCCACCGGCACTCACCGTCGAGCTGCGCGGCCAGCTCGTCGAGGCTCCGACCGGGCCAGGGTGGCAGCGGCGCGTCGTGCAACGCCCGTACGGCGGCGCCCGCCGCGGCCCACGCCGTCGGGGGCGCGGTCGACGGCTCGCCGAGGCGGCCGAGTGCCCTGCCGCGCAGGACGGCGAGCGCGAGCACAGGCGGGTTGCGCCACAGGACCTCCGGAGTTGGCACGGGCGCCATGGCCATTGCCGCGACCTCGACGTCCGCGTGACCCGGATCGGCGTCGATCTTGAGGAACACGTCGCCGACGCGCACGGTCGCCCGCTCCTGGTGGGCGACGACGACCTCGATCTCCTGCACGCTGGCGATTGTCGCGGGATCGACCACCGACGTGCGAGGGGTTTTCCGCGCACCCCCGGGGAGTCGTTGCGCCCGGGAAATACCTAGCAGTACTATGCATTGTGCTTCTAGGGTTGAGGTGGGAGGTCTCGTGAAGGTCGCTAAGGATCTGGTTGCCGCTTCGGCGACACCGATGGTGCTCGGCATACTGGCCGAGGGGGAGAGCTACGGCTACGCCATCCTCCGGCGGATCAACGAGCTGTCCGGAGGTGAGTTGGACTGGACCGAGGGGCTGTTGTACCCGCTGCTGCACCGGCTTGAGCGCCTGGCCTATGTGGAGGCGAGCTGGCAGTCGGTCGCCGGTGAGCGCAAACGCAAGTACTACCGGATCACCGACCGGGGCCTGGCCGAGCTGGCCGAGCAGCGCCGGCAGTGGGACACCGTCGTGGGCGCGCTCAAGGAGATCTGGCACGACCGTACGCCGCTGACGGTGCGCCCGCTGGGGGGCCTCGCATGACGGCGCACGACGGGCCGGAGGAGCTGGAAGCGCAGTTCGCACAGTGGCGCCGATACGTGCTCCGGCGTCGGGAGCTGCAGTCGGTGGACGCCGACGAGTTGGAAGACCACCTCCGCGGCTCGGTCGACGAGCTCGTCGCGGCGGGCCTGAGCCCGGACGAGGCGTTCCTGGTCGCGGTCAAGCGGATGGGCAGTCTCGACGAGCTCTCCCGCGAGTTCGCCCGGGAGCATTCGGAACGGCTGTGGAAGCAACTGGTGCTGACCGGCGACTCCGGCAACCCGGCCGCCGGCTCGCGCTCCCGGCGGGACCTGTGGGTCATGCTGGCCTGTGCGGCCGGCGCGGTGGCGTCCGTCAAAGTTCCCGCGCTGTTCGGGTTGACCTTCGACGACGACGGGTCGTTCTACGCGCGCAACGCCACGCTGTTCGCGCTGCCCTGGCTGGCGGCGTTCCTGGCCTGGCGCCGGCGAGCCCGATCGGTGGTGATCGCGGTGCTGGTGGCGCTGTTCGCCCTCGGTGCCGTGGCGGCGAACGTCTACCCCCTGGCGGACGACTCGCAGTCCGTGGTCGTGACCGGCATCCACCTTCCGATCGCCCTGTGGCTCGTGGTCGGTCTGGCCTATGTCGTCGACGACTGGCGCTCGTCGCGTCGACGCATGGACTTCATCCGCTTCACCGGCGAGTGGTTCATCTACTTCGTGCTGATGGCCCTCGGCGGCGGCGTGCTCGCCGCGTTCCTGTTCAACACCTTCGCGGCCATCGGGATCGTCCCGGAGGCGTTCATCTCGCAGTGGCTCCTGCCCTGCGGCGCCGCGGCCGCGGTCGTCGTGGCCGGGTGGCTCGTCGAGGCCAAGCAGAGCGTCGTCGAGAACATCGCGCCGGTCCTCACGCGGCTGTTCACCCCGCTCTTCACCGCCGCCCTGCTCGCCTTCCTCGTCGCCGTCGTCTGGACCAGCCACGGCATCGACGTCGAGCGCGAGGCGTTGATCCTGTTCGACCTTCTGCTCGTCGTGGTGCTGGGGCTGCTGCTCTACTCGCTCTCGGCCCGCGATCCGCTGGCCCCGCCCGGCCCGTTCGACAAACTCCAGCTCGCGCTCGTGGTCAGCGCGTTGGCCATCGACGTGCTGGTGCTGGTGGAGATCACCGGGCGCATCACCGACAACTACGGCGGTACGCCCAACCGGGCGGCAGCGCTCGGCGAGAACGTGATCCTGCTGGTCAACCTCGCGTGGTCGGCGTGGCTCCTGCTGAGCTTCCTGCGTCGGCGTACGCCCTTCGCGGCGCTCGAACGGTGGCAGACCGGCTACCTGCCGGTGTACGCCGCGTGGGCCTGGATCGTGGTCCTCGTCTTTCCCCCGTTGTTCAGCTACGCCTAGGGGATCACGTTCAGGTCGTCAACGGGATCTGGTGGAAGCCGTGGACGGGCGTGCCGTGGCGTGACCCGGCCGCCCGTCCCGGCGAACGGCCAGCCCGCTCCTCGTCGCCGCTGTCATCCGGCTCAGCTGAGCGGGACCGGCCTTCATCCGGCGTCGATGAGGGACCAGTCTTGAGGAAATACGACGTGCAGCAGGTCGGTGATACTGGCCGGTGGGAAGTCCGGCCAGGAGCGTTGCGGGTCGTGCCGTCGGTTGAGACGTCGATCAAGGAAACGCTGGGTACGGATGAGTCCCTCGGTCGCCTCACCCATGCTGAGCGCGCCGTCCTGCATGGCCGTGGCGTACTCGTCGAGATCCAGGACCCGGTAGGGATGGTCGCCAGGTCCGACGATCACGTCGATCCACAAGTCGTCGACCGTGACCACGCTCCCATGATCAATGACTCGTACCAGGTCGCAGTACCACCAGCCCTGCTGCTCGGCTGGGAACAGGACCGGCTGATTGATCTGGAACCCGTCATCGAGCAGCACGAAGCTGCGCTGCTCATACGGTCGATTGTCGAGGTGAAATCCCCAGTCGTAGACGATGGCGTCGCCAAGGCGCAGCCCCGCCGCGCGCAGCTTCCCGTCGCGCACCACGGTCACGGCGGTCGCCTCACGCTCGGAACCATCAGTCACATGCAGCAGCTTCGCAGGTCGACGACTCGACGATCAACCTTGTCGGCACGACCAGCCCCGATCGCTGCGGCTGGTCCGAACCGGACCGGGAGGTCTTCATCAACCAGGTGGTTGACAGCTCGACACACAGATGCTCAACTATCAACCAACCACTTGGTTGGGGATGGTGGAGAATGACGGAACAGCTCGATCGTCGGCAGGCGCTGGTGCACGCGGCCTTCTCGGCGATCGCCGAGGGTGGCTTCGAGGGGTTCCGGCTGCGGCCGATCGCCGCCGCGGCCGGCATCGACCACTCCACCCTGCACCACTACTTCCGGACCAAGGCCGACCTGATCGCCGCAGTGCTCGAGCACGTGACCAGCCAATTCGAGGCCACGATGCACGCCGACCTGGAACCCGCCGCCCGATTGCGGCAACACCTCAGCGAGATCGCCACCGCGGTCGCGCAACGGCCCGAGTTGTTCATCGTGCTCGATGAGCTCGACCTTCGGGCTCGACGGGACGAGTCCACCGGGGCCGATATCGAGCGGGACGAACAGGGTTGGCGGGACGCGCTCGCGGCGATCTTCACCGAAGGCGTCGCGCGACACGTCTGGTCGGTGGACCTTGACGTCGCTGCCAGCGTCGAGCTGGTGATCGCCACCGTCAAAGGCATTCGTCTGCGTCCCGACAAGGCCGAGTCGGTTGTCAACCAACTGTGCGACCTCTTCGCACCAGAAAGTCTGACCCATGACTGACGTGCTCATCGTCGGCGGTGGCATCGGCGGCCTCGCACTCGCCCAGGGTCTGCGTAAACACGGCATCACCGTCGCCGTGTACGAGCGTGACCGACGCCGCGACGACCGGGTGGACCGCTACCGGCTCGCGGTCAACCCGGCGGGCAGCCGGTCGCTGCGTGCCTGCCTGCCCGACCGACACTGGCAGGCGTTCATCGACACCGCGGGCCGGCCCGGCGGCGGTTTCGGCTTCCTGGGCACGGACCTGCGCACGCTGGTCCTCGTGGAGGACGCGGTCATGTATCCCGACGATCCCGACCCCGCCGAACGGGCCTACCCGGTCGACCGTCACACGCTGCGCGGCGTTCTCCTCGACGGACTCGACGACACCGTCCACTACGACAAGGCATTCGAGCGCTACGAGCTCGCCGCCGACGGTCGCCCCACCGCGCACTTCGCCGACGGGACGTCCGCCACCTGCGACGTCCTGGTCGGCGCGGACGGGATCAACTCCCGGGTACGGGCGCAGTACCTGCCGACCGCCACGCAGAGAGATGCCGGTGCGGTAGGCGTCGGGCTCAAGTTGCCGCTGAACGACGACACCCGAGCCTGGTTACCCGCCCGGCTGGCTGAGGGCATGAACCTCATCGTGACCGGTGCGCCGCACTTCCTGTTCACCTCCGTTTTCGAACGCCGGCAGCCGGTGGGGGACGACTATCTGCTGTGCGCGTTCGTCGCCCGTAACGAGCTGTTCCCCTCGCGTCCGGAGCGCCTCGACGGCCCACAGTTGAAGGCCTACGTCGCCGGGCTGATCACCCACTGGCATCCGGCGCTCCGCCAGCTGATCGACCAGTGTCCACCGAACGACGTGAGTGCGTTTCCGTTCCAGGCGTCCGACCGTCCGGCGCCCTGGACGCCCTCGCGGGTCACCGTGCTCGGCGACGCCGTGCACGGCATGCCACCGGCCGGCGGTAACGGCGCCAACACCGCACTGCGCGACGCCGCCCTGCTCACCCGGCAGTTGTCGCTGGCCGACGGCGGCCACCTGCCGCTGCTGGATGCGATCGGCGGATACGAGGCCGAGATGCGCGAGTACGGATTCGACGCCGTCGACCTGGCCCTGCGGACGCTGCACCAGGGCATGATGAGCAACCGGGTGAGCGTGGGCCTGACCCGTGGCTGGTTCAGCCTCTGCGGCATCGCGTCACCGCTGCGCCGGATGACGTTCGGCGCGAGCTGGGCCAAGATCAGCGCCCCCCGCCAGTGGGAACGGTCCGCCACCAACCGGACGAGCTGATCCGCTCGACCGGTCCGGGGCGAGGGCGCCCGCTGGGTGGTCACCCTGGACTGGCCATCCTGTCGGTGCGGGCCGGCAGGATGGCGTCATGGGTTCACGTCTGGGCACGGTCGTCGTCACGGGTGCCGCCGGTCGCATTGGTTCGGCGGTCTGCCGTCACCTACGCGACGACGTGCGCCGCCTCGTTCTGGTCGATCGGGTGCCCTCGCAGCCGCAGCCGCAGTCGCCGACAGACCGGGCGATTCAACTGGATCTGGCGGACGCCGACGCGGTGACCGCCGCGCTCAAGGGCGCGGACGCGGTGGTGCACCTGGCCGGGCTGCCGGACGAGGCACCCCTGGCCGACCTGCTGGAGAGCAACGTGCTGGGCACGTACCACGTGTTGGAGGCGGCCCGTCGGCAGCGGGTAGGGCGGGTCGTCCTCGCCAGCAGCAACCGTGTCACCGGCTTCTACCCCGTCGGCCAGGTGGTCGGGCCGGACGAGCCGGTCCGACCGGACGGTTTCTACGGGGTGAGCAAGGTCGCTGTCGAAGCGCTCGGGCGCCTGTACGCCGACAAGTTCGGCCTGTCGGTGGTGTGCCTGCGCATCGGCAGCTTCGAGGACGCGCCGGACGAGGCCCGCTACCTGGCGACCTGGTTGAGCCCGCGCGACGGCATCGGTTTCGTTCGCGCGGCTCTCACCGCTCCCGACGTGCGCTTCGCGACCGCCTACGCCGTGTCCGCCAACACTCGGGCGTTCTGGGACACCACGGCCGGGGCTCGGCTCGGCTATCTGCCGGTGGACAACGCGGAGGTTTTCGCCGACGGGGTGCCCGGTTCGCGCGACCCGGTCGACCCCGCCGCCCTGCAGGGCGGCGCCTTCACCGACGCCGCGTACTCGCTGCGGCACGTCAGGGCGGACGAGCCGTCCTGTTGAGTTGAGCATCGAGCGGCACGGCGCCGGCCCACCCGCCACGGGTGGGCCGGTTCCTTCTCACTTGCCGGTGACGATGCCCGGGTTGATGCACAGGCCCGGGTTGGCGCCGTTCTTCTCGGCGATCTCCAGGCAGCGGGTCACCTTGTCGACCTTCGCGTTGGTCTCTGTGATCTGCTTGGAGATCTCGGCGTTCTTACGGTCCTGCTCCAGGTTGCGGGTCTGGGCGAGCTTGTCCTGGAACGCCTTGATGTTGCCCTCGGTCTTGTCGTCGTGGTTCACCCGGGTGATGGTCACCGAGAGGATGTCCACGTCGCTGGCGAGGCGGGTGTCCGCGCTGGTCTTGATGTTCGCCGCGAACGGTTTGAGGTCGACGTTGAGGTCACCGGTCCGGGCGTCGATCTTCTCCAGGGGGTTGTACGCGGCGAAGGCGTCGTTGACCGCGCTGTCGAGCTGCACACCCACCCGCTGCCCCCGGAAGCTGTCGAAGTCTCCCTTGTAGTCCATGAACTGCTTCGGCGCGTTCTCCGGCCTGACCTGCCACTCGATGAGCACCTCGACGCAGGCGTCGGCGAGCGTGCCGGTGCGGACGCGCACGCAGTTGTTGCCGCCGATGTGGTCGTACTTCTGCCGGCCGGCGTCCCACTCGCCGACCTTCTGCCAGGGGGCGACCCACTTCAGGCCGGAGCCGGTCACCTTGCCGGTGGGCTTGCCGAAGCTCGTGACGATGCCGACCGAGCGGATGGGCACCGAGTGGGCGCTGGAGGTGACACCGACCAGCAGGGTGAGGGCGAGAAAGACGAGCGTCGCGAGGGCGGCCATCCGCTTCAGCGACCGCGCGGGGGCGACGAGAGCCAGGACGGCGCTGACCGCCAGGGCGACGGCGAAGACGATCGCCATGGTGAAGCCGACGGGCATGGGGTGGGGACCTTCCGCTGGGCTGTGTGGATCATCAACCTAGGAGGTCGGGTCAAGTCGGCTGGACGGGGGAGTGGAGGCCGGGCACGTCCTCTGCCCGTCGAATATGGATGCGATCGACATGGCTCGACTCGCGCGAGCGGCCGTAGGTTTCCTCCACGCGACGGGCCTGTGACCGCGGTCACCGAATCGACCGTCGCCGCGACCGTGCGGAGGATGAGGCGATGGCCGGGCAAGCGCTCCTGTCGGCCCGCGGGCTGACCCGGGACTTCCGGGGCTTCCGGGCGGTCGACGAGGTCGACCTGGACGTCGCGCCGGAGAGTGTGCACGCGCTCGTCGGCCCGAACGGCGCCGGCAAGACCACCCTGTTCAACCTGCTCACCGGGTTTCTCGCGCCCAGTGGCGGACGGATCGAGCTGGCCGGGCGGGACGTCACGGGGCTGCCGCCGGAGCGGGTCGCCCGGCTCGGCGTGGCCCGCTCGTTCCAGATCACCAGCCTCTTCCCGCAGCTGTCCGCCCGCGAGCACGTCGCGCTGGCGTTGCAGTCCTGCAGTGGGCTGGGCTGGCGGTTCTGGCGTTCGGCGAAGCTGCTGGACCGCTACACCGAACGGGCCGACGAGCTGCTGGCCATGGTGGGGTTGGCCGACCTGGCGCAGGCCCCGTCGGCGGCGCTGGCGTACGGCCGCAAGCGTGCCCTGGAGCTGGCCATCGCCCTCGCGCTGGACCCGAAGGTGCTGCTGCTCGACGAGCCGACCGCGGGGATGGGCCTGGAGGACGTCGACCGCACCGTCGAGCTGATCAGCCGGGTCCGGGCGGGCCGCACCGTGGTGATGGTCGAGCACAACATGAGCGTGGTCGGCCGGCTCGCCGACACCGTCACCGTCCTGCAGGCCGGCAGGGTCCTCGTCGAGGGCCCGTACGAGCAGGTCCGCGCCGACGAGCGCGTGATCACCGCCTACCTGGGAGCCGCTGATGCTGCGCATTGAGAACCTCTCCGCGTTCTACGGCGAGGCGCAGGTGCTGCGGGAGGTCGGCCTGGAGGTCGCCGCCGGCGAGGTGGTCACCCTCGTGGGCCGCAACGGCGCCGGCAAATCCACTCTGCTGCGCTGCGTGATGGGGCTGCACTCCGGCCAGCGCGGCATTGTGGAGCTGGACGGGCGGGACATCACCAGGCTGCCCGCGCACCGCCGGGCCCGCCTCGGGCTGGGCTGGGTGCCCGACGACCGGGGCAGCTACGCCACCCTGACCGTCACCGAGAACCTCACCCTGCCGCCCACGGTCGGCCCCGACCCGTGGCCGCTGGAGCGGGTGTACGAGGCGTTCCCCGCTCTCCACACCCGGCGGGACTCGGCGGCCACCATGCTCTCCGGCGGCGAGCAGCAGATGCTGGCCCTGGCCCGGGTGCTGCGCATGGGTGCGCGGCTGCTGCTCTGCGACGAGCCCACCGAGGGGCTGTCACCGCTGCTCGTGCAGCAGGTCGGCGACCTGCTGCGGGAGGCCAAGCAGCACGGGGTGACCGTGCTGCTGGTCGAGCAGAACCTGCACTTCGCCACCGGCGTCGCCGACCGGCACTACCTGCTGGCCGAGGGACGTGTCGCCGAGGCGATGGACAACTCCGAGGTGCGCTCGCGCGAACGCGAGCTGCTCGCGTACCTCGGGATCTGATTCTTCTCAACGACGAGCCGCGCGACGGCGCGCGGAATGGATGGAGTGGGCATGCGCAGGACGGTGGGTGTGGCCGCGGCGTCGGCCGCGGTGGTGCTGGTCGCGGGTTGCGGCGGCGGTGGACCCCAGTCGGGCGGCGATCAGAAGCTGACCGGCGACAAGATCGTGCTGGGCGTGCTCAACGACCAGTCCGGGGCGTACTCGGAGTTGTCCGGCAAGAACTCGGTGACGGCGGTGGAGATGGCCATCGCCGACTTCACCGCGAAGTACGGCGACAAGGCGGTGACCAAGGACATCACCGTGGAGACCGCCGACCACCAGAACAAGCCGGACGTGGCCAACTCCAAGGCCCAGGAGATGTACGACCGCAAGGGCGTCGACCTCATCCTGGACGTGCCCACCTCGTCGGCGGCGCTGAAGGTGGCCGACGTGGCGAAGGAGAAGAAGAAGCTCTACTTCAACATCGGCGCGGCGACGACCGACCTGACCGGCAAGAGCTGCAACAAATACACGTTCCACTACGCCTACGACACGTACATGCTGGCCAACGGCACCGGGAAGACCACCACCGAGCAGATCGGCAAGAACTGGTACATCCTCTACCCGAACTACGCGTTCGGGCAGGACATGGAGAAGAGCTTCTCCAGCGCCATCACGGCTGCCGGCGGGACTGTCGTCGGGAAGGACGGGGCGCCGTTCCCGAACACCAGCGGCGACTTCTCCACCTTCCTGCTCAAGGCGCCGACGCTGAACCCGAAGCCGGACGTGCTGGGCACCATGCAGGCCGGCGCGGAGCTGGTCAACGTGGTGAAGCAGTACAACGAGTTCAAGTTGCGCGACAAGGGCGTCGGCCTCGCCGTGGGCCTGATGTTCCTCACCGACATCCACTCGCTCACCCCGGCCGCGCTGGCCGGCACGACGTACACCGACGCCTGGTACTGGAACTTCGACGCGAAGAACCGGGAGTTCGCCGACCGGTTCCAGCAGAAGACCGGCACCCGGCCGACGTTCGCGCACGCCGCCAACTACTCGGCGGCCCTGCAGTACCTGGAGGCGGTGCAGGCCGCCGGCACCGACGACGCGGACACCGTGGTCAAGGGCCTGGAGGGCAAGACGGTCGAGGACGTCTTCCTGCGCAACGGCAAGATCCGCGCCGAGGACCACCGGGTGGTGCACGACGCGTACCTGGCCCAGGTGAAGCCGCAGGCCGAGGTCACCGAGCCGTGGGACTACGTGAAGGTGCTCAAGACGATCCCCGCCGCGGAGGCGTTCCGCGCGCCGTCCGCGGACTGCAAGCTATGAGTGGTTTCGCGCAGAACACCTTCAACGGGCTGGTGAGCGGGGCGTTCTACGCCCTGCTCGCCCTCGGGCTCGCCGTCATCTTCGGCATGCTGCGGGTGGTCAACTTCGCGCACGGCGCGTTCTACATGCTCGGCGCGTTCGGCGCGTACGTGCTGCTCACCGAGGCGGGCGTGCCGTTCTGGGCGGCCCTGGTGATCATGCCGGTGGGGCTCGGGCTGCTCGGCATGGCCCTGGAGCGCGCGGTGATCCACCGGCTGACGAAGCTCGACCCGCTCTACAACTTCCTGCTCACCTTCGGCCTGACGCTGATCCTGCAGGACCTGGTGAAGCTGCGCTACGGCGTGCAGTCCAGCCCGTACGCGACCCCGGCGCTGTTGGACGGGACCGTGAACTTCGGCCTGTTCGACTTCCCGACGTACCGCGTCTTCATCCTCGGCTTCGCGGTGCTGCTCTGTGTGGCGGTGTGGTGGGTGCTCACCCGGACCCGGATCGGCATGGTCGTCCGCGCGGCCACCGAGCGGCCCGACCTGACCCGGGCGTTCGGGATCGACGTCGGGCGCTGGGTGACGCCGGTCTTCGGCTTCGGCATCGGCCTGGCCGGGCTCGCCGGTGTGCTGGCCGCGCCGATGCGTGCGGTCAACCCGCTGATGGGCGCCGACCTGATCATCGTGGTCTTCGCGGTGGTCGTGATCGGCGGTCTGGGTTCCATCTTCGGCTCGGTCGCCGCCGGCTTCGGCATCGGCCTGGTGCAGGCGTGGGGCGAGGCGTACCTGTCGAACTTCCCGATCGTGTCGCAGACGATCGTCTTCATCGTGATGGCCGGCGTCCTGCTCTGGCGTCCGGCCGGCCTGTTCGGTCGTGAGGAGGCCCCGGCATGACGAGCACCGTGGACATTCCCGCCGACGCGTCCCGCTCGACGCCGCCGTCCGGGCTGGTCGCCGTGGCCCACGCCCCCGGCTGGGTGCGGTACGCGCTGCTCGCCGTGGGGCTGGCCGTCGCGGCCTGGCTGCCCAACGGCCTCTACCCGGCGGTCGCGGTGGACATCCTCTGCTGGGCGCTGTTCGCCGTGGCGGTGGACCTGCTGCTCGGCTTCACCGGGCTGATGTCCTTCGGGCACGCCGCGTTCTGGGGCACCTCCGCGTACGTCACCGGGTTGGTGGCCATCCACGCCGGCCTGCCGTTCCCCCTGGCGGTGCTGGCCGGAGCGCTCGCCGCGGCCGTCCTCGCCGTGCCGATCGGCTATCTCGCGGTCAAGCGGACCGGCATCTACTTCGCCATGGTGACCCTCGCGTTCGCGCAGATGGTCTACTACGTGGCCAACGAGTGGCGCTCCGTGACGCAGGGGGAGAACGGCCTGCAGGGGGTGCCCCGTTCGTTCTTCGGCCTGGATCTGACCGACGACTACTACTTCTACTATGCGATCCTGCCGATCGTGCTGCTCGGGCTGGCCGCCGCCTGGCGGATCGTGCACTCGCCGTTCGGCCGGGTGCTCGTCGGCATCCGCGACAATCCGGCCCGCGCCCGTGCCCTGGGCTATCCGGTGCACCGCTACAAGCTCACCGCGTTCGTCCTGTCCGGGTTCATCGCCGGCCTCGGCGGCGGCCTGTTCGCGGTGGGGCACCGGTTCGTCTCGCTCGACGTGCTGCACTGGACCACCTCCGGCAAGGCGGTCATCGTGGTGGTGCTCGGCGGGATCGGGACGCTGTGGGGCGGGGTGCTCGGCGCCGCGGTCGTCGTACGCCTGGAGGACTGGTTGTCGTTCTCCGGATTCGAGGCGATCGGCCTGGTCACGGGCGGCATCTTCGTCCTCGTGGTGGTGCTCTTCCGGCGCGGCATCTGGGGCAGCGCCGCCGCGCTGGCCCGCCGGCTGGCGCTCCGGCGCCGGTAAATTCCCGCCGGGCGCATCCGCCGCGCGCGCTCGCGGCGAACCCCCGGGTAGAGAACGTCTACCCGGGGGTACGTCTGTGCTGACCGAGCCGATGCTGACCGAGCCGATGCCGGCCGACGCCGTGCAGACCGCGCTCAAGCGGGTCTCGCTGGCGGCCGAGGACCTGGACGGTAACCGTGTCGCCGCGCTGACGCGGGAGCTGGCCGCCGAGTGGGGCGTGCCGGCGCTCTGGGAGCAGGTCTGTCGGCCGTTGCTGGGGCGGTTGTCGGGGCGCGGCGCCGCCGAGATCGCCGTCGAGCACGCCCTGGCCGAGGGTGTCCGGGTCGGACTGGACGTGTACCGCCGCGAGCCCGGCCGCTCCCTGCCCGTCGGCGGGGTGCTGCTGGCCGGGGCCGAGCAGGAGACGCACTCCCTCGGCCTGCACGCGCTCGCCGCCGCCCTGCGGGAGCAGGGCCGCGGCTGCCTGCACCTGGGGCCCGCGCTGCCCTGGCCCGCCCTGACCAGCGCGGTGTACCGGGCTCGCCCGCACACCGTCGTGCTCTGGTCGCAGACGCCGGTCACCGGCCGCGCGTACCGCCTCGTGCGCTTCGCCCGGGACTTTCCGCGCCTGCGGGTGTACGGCGCCGGGCCGGGCTGGATCGAGCCGCTGGCCGCGCCGGTGGGCCATCTGGGCGGGCTGCCGGCCGCCGTCGCCGCCTGTCTGGCGGCGCAGCGGAGGTGATGCCCGCCACATACGATACGGATCGGTTCCGTATCGTTAATGCCCGCCCTTAGGCTGTCCCGCGATACGAGTCTGGCTCGTATCGTATTGCGTCGGGTGCAACCGGGGGGAGAACCGGGCATGGAACTGCACGAGAACACGGGACATCCGAGGAGGTGGGCGATCCTGGGGGTGCTGGTGATCAGCCTCCTCGTCGTCGTCCTCGACAACACGATCCTCAACGTCGCGCTGCGCACCCTGGCCGACCCGGTGCACGGCCTCGGGGCCAGCCAGGGCGAGCTGGAGTGGTCCATCAACTCCTACACGCTGGTCTTCGCCGGACTGCTGTTCACCTTCGGGGTGCTCGGCGACCGCGCCGGCCGCAAGCGCTTCCTGATGATCGGGCTGGCGCTGTTCGGCCTGGCGTCGCTGCTCTCCGCGTACGCACACAGCCCCGCGCAGCTCATCGCGGCCCGCGCCCTGATGGGGGTCGGCGGCGCGGCCATCATGCCAGTGACGCTCTCGATCATCTCCAACGTGTTCGACCCGCGTGAGCGCGGCCGGGCCATCGGCATCTGGGCCGGCGCGGTCGGCCTGGCCGTGGCGATCGGCCCGATCCTCGGCGGCACGCTGCTGGAGCACTTCTGGTGGGGCTCGGTCTTCCTGATCAACGTCCCGGTGGTCGTCGCCGGCGTTCTCCTGGTGGCGCTGCTCGTCCCCGAATCGCGTGACCCGCGCCCCGGCCGCGTCGACCTGCTCGGCGTCCTGCTCTCCGTGGTCGGCCTGGTGGCCCTCTCCTACGGCATCATCGACGGTGGCGAGCATGGCTTCGACCGTCCGGTGGCCTGGGGCTCGATCCTGGTGGGCCTCGCCGTGCTGGCCTGGTTCGTGCGGCACGAGCTGCGCTCCGACCACCCGTCGCTGGACGTCCGGCTGTTCAAGGTGCCGCGCTTCGCCGCGCCGGTGGCGATCGTCGGCCTGGTGTTCTTCGCCGCGATGGGCGTGATGTTCTTCAGCTCGTTCTACCTGCAGTTGGTCCGCGACTACAGCCCGCTGCAGACCGGCCTGCTCTTCCTGCCCTTCGCCGGCGCCCAGCTGATCTTCGCGCCGCGCAGCGCCGCGATGGTCCGCCGCTACGGCGGCCGGGCGGTCGCCGCCGTGGGGCTGGGGCTGACAGTGGTGGCGCTGGCCGCGTTCGCCTTCATCGGCGCGTCCACCCCGATCTGGATCGTGCTTGTCGTCTTCTTCATCCAGGGCGTCGGGATGGCCAACATCATGCCGCCGGCCACCGAGTCCATCATGTCGGCGCTGCCCCGCGAGAAGGCCGGCGTGGGCTCCGCGGTGAGCAACACCGTCCGCCAGGTGGCCGGCGCGCTCGGCGTGGCGGTCCTCGGCTCGGTGCTCTCCGCGGTCTACCGCAGTGACGTGGGCGACGCGTTGACCGGCCTGCCCGCACAGGCCCAGGACGCGGCCAACGAGTCGATCTCCGGGGCGTACGCTGCGGCCGCGAAGCTCGGCCCGGCGGCGCCGACGCTGATCTCGGCGGCCAACGACGCCTTCGTCACCGCCATGCACTGGGCGGCGGCGCTGTCCGCGGTCGTCGCGGCCCTCGGCGTGCTGGTGGTGCTGCGATGGATGCCGGGTCGCGACGCGCTGGCTCCGGCCTCGGCGGCCCCCGCCGCCGAGCCCGAGTTGGCCGGGACGGCCTAGGTTAGGGGACAATGTCCGACATGACGTCCACCGCCGATGCTCGGCGGTCGCCCGGGCGACCGCGGAGCATCCGCGCCGACGAGGCGATCATCGAGGCGACCCTCGACCTGCTCGCCGAGGGAAGCACCGTCGAGGCGCTCTCGATCGAGGCGATCGCCACCCGCGCCGGCGTCGGCAAGGCCACCATCTACCGCCGCTGGGCCGGCAAGGACGCGTTGCTGCTGGACGCGCTGCGCCGGCTCAAGGGCATCATGCCGCAGCCAGCCGGTCACTCCGTCCGCGACGACCTGCTCCTGCTGGTCGGCGCGGTCGGGCAGAACGTCGACCCCCGCGCCGCGAAGATCATGCCCTGCCTGGTGCCGGCGGTGAACCGCAGCCCGGACCAATACCAGCTCTACCAGACCATCATCGAGCCCCGGCGTCAGCTGATGCGCGAGGTGCTGCGGCGCGGCATCGACGAGGGGCTGCTGCGCCCCGACATCGACGTCGAGGTGACCATGGCGCTGCTCACCGGGCCGATGCTGATCCAACGGGTCCTGCAGTGGAACCCGGAGCTGGACGAGCGAAACCTGCCCACGCAGGTCGTCGACGGCGTCCTCGACGGCATCCGCGCCCGCTGACCCGACCGCGCGCCCCCGGCGGGGTCAACCCGCAGGGGCGCGCAGGCGGTGCAGGCGCAGCGCCAACTGCACCTCCAACGCCCGCTCGGGCCGCTGCCAGTCCGCGCCGAGCAGTTGCCCGACCCGCTCCAGCCGCTGGGTCACCGTGTTGACGTGCACGTGCAACTGCTCGGCGGCCCGGGCCAGGCTGCCGCCCACCCCGAAGTACGCCTCCAGCGTCTTCACCAGCGCCGTCCCGCGCCGGGCGTCGTAGTCGACCACCGGCCCGACCGTGGCGGTGAGGAACTGGGCCACGTCCCGCTCACCCCGGTCACCGACCGTGCCCAGCAGCAGACCGACGAAGCCGAGCTCCGCGGTGCTGGCGCCCTGACCGGCGCGGCCCAGCGCGCCCAGCGCCGTCAGACAGCGGTCCGCCTCGTGGAACGTCCCGGCCAGCGTCCCCGGCCCGGTCGACGGGCCGCTCGCCCCGGCCGTCACCGGCCGGCCGGTCACCCGCGACAGGTCCCGCGCGACCGCGCGGGCGCTGCCACCGGCATCCTGGCCGGGCAGCATCAGGACCACCCGACCGTCGCGCGCCGCGGCCAGGCCACCGCGCGCTGAAGCGTACGTGGTGGCCCAGGAGAGCACCCGCTGCCGGGCCGAGCCGGTCGCCGCGATCGCGTCGTCGCCCACCGCCACCAGCACGTGCGGCGCGTCCAGGTCCACGCCGAGCCGCCGGGCCCGGCTGCGCAGCGCGTCGGTGTCGCGCAGCGGCCGGGCGATCAGGTCGTCCAGCAACTCGCCACGGACCCGCCCCTCCGCCTCGGCCACGGTCCGGCGGAACAGCAGCAGCAGCGCGGTCACCAGCGCGGCCCGCTCCAGGATCCGCTGGTCGGCGTCGACCAACTCGTCGTCGGGACGCAGCACCAACGCGCCCAGGTTCTCCGCGCCGGCCACCACCGCCGCGTACCAGAGCGGGCCGCGGCGCACGCTGCGTCCCTCCGTACGCGAGGCGGCCACCGCCTCGACGATGTCCGCCCGGTCCGGCTCGTCGATCTCGCCCACCCGGGCCAGCAACCGGCCCTGGGCGTCCAACGCCAACAGCGCCCCGCCCAGCACCTCGGTCACCGCGGCGGCCACGTCCTCCACCCCGCCGCCGCGCAGCACCAGCGCCGTCATCCGGTCGTGCGCCGCCGCGGCCCGCTCCACCGAGCTGCTGTGCGCCCGGATGGTGGTGTTCGCCGCCGACAACTCGGCCAACGCCGAGCGGGTCTCGGCCAGCAGCCGGGCCGTGTCGATCGCCACCGCGGCGTGCGCGGCGAGGGAGACCAGCAGCGCCACCTCCTCGCGGGCGAACGGCCGGGCCGAGCGGTTGGCCGAGTAGAGCACCCCGATCGAGGTGGAACCGAGTCGCAGCGGCACCCCGAGGATCGCCACCAGGCCCTCCTCGCCCACACCGGCGTCGATCTCCCCGGTGTGGTGAAAGCGCGCGTCCTCGCCGTAGTTGGCGGTCACGTACGGGGCGCCGGACTGGGCCACCAGGCCACCGAGGCCGGCGCCCATCGGCAGCCGCAGCCGCTGGAAGCGGGCCGAGACCGACCCGTCGGTCACCCGCATGTAGGTGTCGCCGCGCTCGTCGTCGTTGAGCGTCATGTACGCCACGTCGGCGCCGAGCAGGTGACGGGCCCGGTGCACGATCGCCCGCAGCACGTCGTCCAGGTCGCGCAGCCCGGCCAGGTCGCTGACCGTGTCGTACAGGCCGGACAGCTCGGTCTCCCGACGGCGGCGGCGCTCCAGCAGCGCGCGAACCCGCAACGCCACAGTCTTGGCCTGCTCCAGCTCGGCCAGCCGGTCGGCGGGCATCCCGGCGGCGCGCGCGGCCACCAACGGGCCCTCGAACTCCACCGCGGCGGCCTCGCGAGCGAGCAGTTCGAGGAACTCCACCGGCGACGACATGGTCGACATTGTGCTCAGGCCCACTAGTTGGCCGTCCAGCCCCCGTCGAGCGCGATCGACGCGCCCGTGATGAAGGCCGCCGGCGGCGAACAGAGGTACGCCAACAGCTCGGCCACCTCCTCCGGCTCGATCAGCCGCTTGATGGCGGCCCGCGCCAGCATGACCTTCTCGATCACCTCGGCCTCGCCGATGCCGTGGCTGGCCGCCTGATCGGCGATCTGGCTCTCCACCAGGGCGGTCCGCACGTACGCCGGGTTGATGCAGTTGGCGGTCACCCCGTGCGCGGCCCCCTCCAGCGCCACCACCTTCGACAGCCCTTCGAGGGCGTGCTTCGCCGAGACGTAGGCCGCCTTGTAGGGCGAGGCGCGCAGGCCGTGCACCGACGAGATGTTGACGATCCGGCCCCAGCCCCGGGCGTACATGTGCGGCAACGCGCGGCGGATCAGCAGAAACGGCGCCTCCACCATCACCCGCTGGATGTACTCGAAGCGCTCGACGGGGAAGTCCTGCAGCGGCGCCACGTGCTGGAGCCCGGCGTTGTTCACCACGATGTCCACGTCCACGTCGAGCGCGTCCACGGCCGCCGCGTCGGCCAGGTCCACGCCCTCGGCGCGTCCGCCGGCCTCGGCGGCCACCGCCTTGGCCGCCTCCAGGTTGCGATCCACCACGAGCACCTTGGCGCCGGCCGCGCCCAACCGCAGGGCGCAGGCCCGCCCGATGCCGCTGCCGCCCCCGGTGACCAGGGCGGTCCGACCAGCGAGGTCGACCTGTACGACGTGGGGGACCGCCACGGGTTCTGCCGTCATGGCGCAAGAAGTTACGAGCTGTGTGCCCTGCGGCACATGGGGCAGCGACACATACTCCGTACCCCTGCTGTGTGGCCCCCTGCCCCCATGGCCCGCGCCCGCCCCGCCGAGCCGCGCGCCGAAAGGCTGTCTCTCGGGCGTCGGAGGCAGCAACCTCCGGGACGTTGCCCAGATCGTGGCGCGGGGTGTGGGGTATGGGAGGGCGTGTCCCGTGGGGCCGGTGGGAAGGCCGACAGTTAGGGTGTCGAACACACGTACTGCTGACGGCTGGGGGAGGGGGCGGCGTGCGGGTGCTGGGGGTCGACCCGGGGTTGACGCGGTGTGGGGTGGGCGTCGTCGAGGGGGTGCCCGGTCGGCCCTGCACGCTCATCGCCTACTACGTGGTCTACACCGACCCGGCCGACGACCTGCCGCTGCGCCTGCTGCACCTGGACCGGTCGCTGACCAAGCTGGTCGCCGAGCACCAGCCGGAGAGCGTCGCCGTCGAGCGGGTGTTCAGCCAGCACAACGTCCGGACGGTGATGGGCACCGCGCAGGCCAGCGGCATCGCCGTGCTGGCCGGGGCGCGGGCGGGGCTGCCGGTGCAGACGTACACCCCGAGCGAGGTGAAGGCGGCGGTGACCGGTTCCGGTCAGGCCGACAAGGCGCAGGTGACCGCCATGGTGACCCGGCTGCTGCGGCTGGACGAGCCACCGAAGCCGGCCGACGCCGCCGACGCTCTCGCCCTGGCCATCTGCCACGTGTGGCGCGGTGGCACCCGTTCCAAGCTGGCCGCCGCGGCCGATCGGGCACGACGAGGAGGAGCACGATGATCGCCAGCGTGCGCGGCACGGTGACCGCGACAGGTCCGGATCTGGCCGTGATCGAGGTCGGCGGGGTCGGCCTGGCCGTGCACTGCGCCCCCGGGACCCTCGCCGAGCTGCGGGTGGGGCAGCCGGCGCGGCTGGCCACCAGCCTGGTGGTCCGGGAGGATTCCCTGACCCTCTACGGTTTCGCCGACGACGACGCCAAGGCGCTGTTCGAGCTGTTGCAGACCGCCAGCGGGGTCGGCCCACGGCTGGCCCAGGCCGTGCTGGCCGTGCACACGCCGGACGCGGTGCGAAAGGCCATCGCCAACGCCGACACCGCCGCGTTGACCCGGGTGCCCGGGATCGGCAAGAAGGGCGCCGAGCGCCTGGTGCTGGAATTGCGGGACCGGATCGGTCCGGTGTCGATCGGCGCCGACGGGGTGGGCGGCGTGACCGGCGGCGCCTGGCCCGATCAGGTACGGCAGGCGCTGGTCGGTCTGGGCTGGACGGCCGGGCAGGCCGACCAGGCGGTGGCCGCGGTGGCGGAGACCATCGACGGCGCCACCCCGCCCGTGCCGGTCCTGCTCAAGCAGGCCATCCGCCTGCTGGGTCGTACCCGATGACCGCCCAGGGGCGACGGGAGGCGGCACGGTGAGCGAGACCGACGGGCTCGTCTCGGCGTACGTCAGTGATGCCGACCGGGACGCGGAGGCCACCGTGCGGCCCCGGCGGCTGGCCGAGTTCATCGCCCAGGACCGGGTGCGCGATCAGCTCGACCTGTTGTTGCAGGGCGCCATGCGGCGGGGGTCCCCGCCGGATCACATCCTGCTCTCCGGCCCACCCGGGCTTGGCAAGACGAGCCTGGCCAACATCGTCGCCGCGGAGCTGGGCGCCGGCATCCGCGTGACCAGCGGCCCGGCGATCGAGCGTTCCGGTGACCTGGCGGCGATCCTGACCAGCCTCGCCGAGGGCGATGTGCTCTTCATCGACGAGATCCACCGGATCGCCCGGCCGGCGGAGGAGCTGCTCTACAGCGCGATGGAGGACTTCCGGGTCGACGTGGTGGTCGGCAAGGGGCCGGGCGCCACCGCGATCCCGCTGGACGTCGAGCCGTTCACCCTGGTCGGCGCGACCACCCGCTCGGGTCTGTTGACCGGGCCCATGCGGGACCGGTTCGGCTTCGTCGCGCACCTCGACTTCTACGCCCCGGCGGATCTGGAGACGCTGCTGCACCGTTCGGCGCGCATCCTCGGGGTGCCGATCACCGCCGACGGCGCGGCGGAGATCGCCGGCCGGTCCCGGGGCACCCCCCGGATCGCCAACCGGCTGCTGCGCCGGGTCCGCGACTACGCCGAGGTCCGGGCCGACGGCGTGGTCACCCTGGGCACCGCCCGCAAGGCCCTGACGGTGTACGACGTCGACGCGCTGGGCCTGGACCGGCTGGACCGGGCGGTGCTGACCGCGCTGGTGGACTCGTTCCGGGGCGGCCCGGTCGGGTTGTCCACCCTCGCCGTGGCGGTGGGGGAGCAGCCGGACACGGTCGAGGAGGTCTGCGAGCCGTTCCTGGTGCGTGCCGGCCTGCTGGCGCGTACCCCGCGGGGGCGGGTGGCCACGGAAGCCGCCTGGAGGCACCTGGGGCGTACTCCACCGAATGGTACATTTGGGATGGATATCCCGTCTCCGCCCGGTCTGTTCTCCCTGGACACCGATCAGCCGTGATGTGAACGTGATCTGTGCCGCATTCGGTGTTCTCAGGTGCAGGGATTAGACTTCGCCGCGGTCTGTACAGGATGTGAGAATCCGCCTCCGCTCCGGCACTCCCGTGCCGGACAGGTGGCCAATGGGAAGGCAGTAACCGTGCAATACCTTGCAGCGGGTGGTGGGGCCGGCGGCTTCACGCCGATCCTGATGATCGTCCTGCTCTTCGGCGTCATGTATTTCATGATGATCCGTCCGCAGCAGAAGCGTCGCCGCGATGCGGAGGCCATGCAGTCCGCGTTGGGCCCGGGCGACGAGGTTGTCACCATCGGCGGGCTCTACGGCACGGTCACCGGCGTCGAGGACGACGCCGTGCTGCTCGAGATCGCTCCGGGCGTGCAGACCCGCTACGCCCGACCGGCCATCGCCCGGGTGGTCACCCGCGCGGAGCTGCCGAGCGAGCCGGTCACCGAGGACGCGGACACCGTCAAGGAGTGACCCTCCCGCGGGGGTGACGGTTCCGGCGTACGGCCGGGTGACCGGCTCCCCGGCCACCGCGCCCAACGGGGCAGCGGACGTGACGTGAAAACTGGATAGTTGGGTCGACGCCGGGCGTCGGCACGTTCCCGTGGCCGTCGGCGTCCCCATGCCGGCGTGTCCGGCCACTGTGTCGGCACCCCGTCGGCCCAGGTCAGACCCGTTGGCCGGGACCCCCGGCCCGACACTCGCCGCCGCCGCGCGCAGCGGCGCGACCGTACAGGGAGACAGGACAACCGTGGCACCACCTCAGGGACAGATGCGCCCCGGCCGGCAGCTCGCCGTGCTCGGGTTCATCTTCGTGGTCCTCTACCTTCTGGTGTTCTTCGCGGGCGGTGCCAGCGGCAGCTTCAAGGACCGGCTGGAGCCCAAGCTCGGCCTGGACCTGATCGGCGGCACCCGGATGACGCTGCAGGCGACCAACAGCGTCGATGGCAAGCCCCCGACGGCCCAAAACCTTGAGGAGGCCCGGCAGATCATCGAGAACCGGGTCAACGGGCTCGGCGTGGCCGAGGCCGAGGTGGTCACCGAGGGCAACCGGAACATCGTCATCTCCCTGCCCGGTGAGAACCGGAACCTCGACGAGGTGGGCAGCGCCGCCGAGCTGCGTTTCCGCAAGGTGCTCAAGGCCGCCGACGGCAGCGGGACGGTCGCCGCCCCGCCGGCCGCCACGGCAGCCCCGGGCAGCGTCACCCCGTCCGGTGCCCCCTCGGCGACCCCGTCGGGCAGCGGCGCCCCCTCGGCGACCCCGTCGGGCAGCGGTGGACAGGGCGGGATGGCGCCCGCGCCGTCCGCCAGCGCGACACCGACCCCCTCGGCCTCGGCGAGCGCCGCCGCCCCGTCGGCGAGCGCCAGCGCCGAGCCGGTGCCGGCGAGCATCGAGGAGCAGCGCAAGGCCGTCGAGCAGAAGGTCGGCGCCGCCGCCTGGCAGGCCGCCAGCGGTCTGCAGGCCCCCGCCGACCTGAGCGCCGACCCGTCGCTGGGCGACAAGCTCAAGCCGTTCAGCACGCTGAGCCCGCAAGAGGTTGCCGTGCTGCCGGCGCAGATGCAGTTCAACGTGCCGACGATCGGCTGCGCCCAGCTCGACAAGCGCCCCCCGGCCTCGATCTCCGACCCGAAGCAGCAGGTCGTGTCCTGCGAGGACGGCGCCTCGAAGTACCTGCTCGACCAGGCCAAGGTGCTGGGCACCGACGTGGACGACGCCAACGCGGTGCTCGACCAGACCAACGCCTGGGTGGTCAGCCTCGACTTCACCGGCGACGGCCAGGGCAAGTGGACCGCGTTGACCCGTGAGGCGTTCACCAACGAGGGCCAGGCCTGCGACGCGACCGCCCTCGGCCAGGACGGCAAGTGCCGGGTGGCCGTCGTGCTGGACAACGAGATCGTCTCCTCCCCCGAGATCCAGGGCGTGCTGACCGGCAACTCCCAGATCACCGGCAACTTCACCCAGAAGGACGCCAGCGCGCTCGCCGGTCAGCTCCGGTACGGCGCGCTGCCGGTGACCTTCGAGCCGCAGGAGTCGCAGAACGTCACCGCGACCCTGGGTGCCAGCCACCTCCGCGCGGGTCTGCTCGCGGCCGGCATCGGCATGCTGCTGGTCATCATCTACGCGTTCTTCTACTACCGGCTGCTCGGCTCGGTGATCTTCCTGAGCCTGATCCTGTCCGCGCTGCTCGTCTTCGGCGCGCTTGTGGTGCTCGGTCGGCAGATCGGCTTCACGCTCACCCTCGCCGGCATCGCCGGCATGATCGTCTCGCTCGGTGTGGCGGCGGACTCGTTCGTCATCTACTTCGAACGACTGAAAGACGAGATCCGGGAGGGACGCAGCCCGCGTAGCGCGGTGCCCCGCGCCTGGGTCCGCGCCCGCCGGACGATCATCTCGGCAAACGCGATCACGCTGCTCTCCGCAGTGGTGCTCTACGTGGTCTCGGTCGGCACGGTCAAGGGCTTCGCGTTCGCCCTCGGCCTGGCCACGGTGCTGGACCTGGTCGTGGTCTTCCTCTTCCGGCACCCGATCATGACGATGTTCGCCCGGACCCGGGCGTTCCTGTCCCCGCGGGTCAGCGGCCTGGGTCGGGCACTCCCGGCCCGCAGCCAGCAGACTCAGCCCCGCAACCCGCGCGCCAAGGAGGCCTGAGATGGCTCAGAACGGTCTGGCGAGCCGCCTCTACAACGGCGAGGCCGGTCTCAACGTCGTCGGCCGGCGCAAGCTCTGGTTCGGCGTCGCCGGGATCCTGATCCTGATCGCGATTCTGAGCTTCTCGATCCGCGGGTTCAGCCTCGGCATCGAGTTCGCCGGCGGCAACTCGTTCCAGGTGCCGGCCAGCGTCGGCACCCTGAACCAGGCTGAGGAGCAGGTCGACGCCGCGCTCGCGGCCAAGGGCGGCGGCGCCGAGGTGGTGACCGCGCAGAAGGTCGGCGGCACGGGCGGCGACTCGTACGAGCTGCGTACCGGTCAGCTCAGCGCGGAGCAGGCCACCGCGGTCAAGGCCGACATCGCCCAGCGGTTCGGCATCAACGCGGACCAGATCAGCGACAACCAGGTCAGCGAGGCGTGGGGCAGCCAGGTCACCTCGCGGGCCCTGCTCGGTCTGGTCATCTTCATCGCGTTGGTGATGGTCTACCTGATCCTGCGCTTCGAGTGGCGGATGGCCGTCGCCGCCGTCGCCTCACTGTTCACCAACCTGATCCTCACCGCCGGCATCTACTCCCTCGTCGGCTTCGAGGTCACCCCGTCGACGATCATCGGCTTCCTCACGATCCTGGGCTTCGCGCTCTACGACGTGGTGGTGGTCTTCGACAAGGTGCAGGAGAACACCCGGGGCATCACCGCCAACAACAACATGACGTACGGCGAGGCGGCCAACCTGGCCGTCAACCAGAGCCTCATGCGGTCGCTGAACACCTCCGTGGTGGCGCTGCTGCCCGTCGGTGGTCTGCTCTTCATCGGCGCCGGCCTGCTTGGCGCCGGCACGCTGAAGGACCTCGGCCTGGTGCTGTTCGTGGGTATGGCGGTGGCGTTCCTGACCTCCATCCTGGTGGCGACGCCGCTGCTGGCGCTGCTGAAGAACTACGACCCCCGCATCCAGGCGCACAACAAGCGGGTGCAGGCCCGTCGGGGTACGCCGGGCCGTGGCGAGGTCACCGGCAAGGGTGCCCCGGCCCCGGTCGAGGGCGAGGCGGCCGACGCGCCGCTCGATCCCGACTCCGCCGCGCTGGCCGGCGCCGCCCCGAAGGTGGGCGCGCGGCCGGCGGGCAAGCGGCCGACCGGCGCCCGGGGCGGTCGTCCCGGCGGCGGCGGTAACCGGCCCGGCGGCGCCAAGCGGCGCTGACCGACCCCCGGGGTCGCCCCGGGAGGAAACGCCCGAACGGCGTCCGGCATGCTGTGCGAGCAGCATGCCGGACGCCGTCGTCGTGGGAAGGGAAACGAGACAGCCGTGACGGAGACCCACAGCACCGCGGCGCGCGGGGACAGCGGCCCGGAGGCCGCCCGGTTGGTGGCCAGCCGGGTGCTGGACGTGCCGGACTTTCCCCAGCCCGGTGTCCTGTTCAAGGACCTGATGCCGCTGTTCGCCGACGGGAAGGCGTTCCGCGAGGTGGTCGACGAGATCGTCGCGTACCACGGGCGGGACGGCTTCGACGTCGTGGTGGGCATCGAGGCGCGCGGCTTCGTCGTCGCGGCAGCTGTCGCGTACGCGGCCGGGGTGGGCGTGGTGCCCGTGCGCAAGGCGGGCAAGCTGCCCCGCCCGGCGCACTCGGTGTCGTACGCCCTCGAGTACGGCGAGGCCACCCTGGAGGTGCACGAGGACGCCTTCACCGCCGGCCACCGGGTGCTTGTCGTCGACGACGTGCTGGCCACTGGCGGCACCGCCGAGGCGACGCTGGACCTGGTCGAGCGGGCCGGCGGGACGGTCACCGGCTTCACCGTGCTGCTGGAGCTCGGCTTCCTGGGCGCGCGGGAACGGCTGGCGCCGCGTCCGGTCCATGCCCTGCTGACCGTTTGAACCCGGCCCACCGGGCGGAGGTCGCGCCGACCGTCCGGCGGAGCGGCAGGGGACCGTCCGTGCGGGTAGCATTGCCCTTTGCTGACGCTGGCGGTACACCGTCCGGCGACGCGAGACCAGGCCGGCCGATGTTCGGCCGGTGTGTTTCCGGCGAGCGGTGAGGAGGCCGGTGTCCCACGATGTCGTCCCTCCGGCGGAGGGCACGGTGCACCCGACAGGCGACGCTGACGGCTCGGTGACCGACCGGAACGGCGACGCGCCGGCCCGGGTGGCGGGCACCGACAACGGCTCCGGCAGGGCTCCTGCCGACGACGCGGCGGCTCCGACCGGCGTCACGGCGAGCGCCACCACGGAGGCGTCCCCGGGCGCCGACGGGGTCGTGGTCCCGTTTCCGACCGACGCCGGCGTCGACCCGTCGCCGAGCGGTGGCTTCGGGCTGTCCAACGCGCCCACCGGTCGGCGGGTGCGCGCCCGGCTGGCCCGGTTCAACGCGCCCTGGCAGACCTCGCAGGTCAGCGAGGTGCTGGAGCCGCTCATCGCGAGTCACCGCGAGAACCACCCGAAGGCCGACGCGCGGCTGCTCCAGCGCGCCTTCGACACGGCGGCGCGGTGGCACTCCGGGCAGTACCGCAAGTCCGGCGACCCGTACATCACCCACCCGCTCGCCGTCGCCACCATCCTCGGCAACCTGGGGATGGACACCACCACGCTGGTGGCCGCGCTGCTGCACGACACCATCGAGGACACCGAGTACACCCTCGACGCGATGCGCGCCGACTTCGGCGGCGAGGTCGCCCTGCTGGTCGACGGTGTCACCAAACTGGACAAGGTCAAGCTGGGCGACGCCGCCAAGGCCGAGACGATCCGCAAGATGGTCGTGGCGATGGCCAAGGACCCGCGGGTGCTGGTGATCAAGCTGGCCGACCGGCTGCACAACATGCGCACCCTGACCTTCCTGCCCCGCCCCAAGCAGGAGCAGAAGGCCAAGGAGACGCTGGAGATCCTGGCGCCGCTGGCGCACCGGCTCGGTATGAACACGATCAAGTGGGAGCTGGAGGACCTGGCCTTCGGCACCCTGTTCCCGAAGCGCTACGAGGAGATCAACCGGCTGATCGGGGAGCACCAGCCGCAGCGGGAGTCGCTGCTGCGGCAGGTCACCCAGAAGGTCGGCACCGACCTGAAGGCCGCCAAGATCAAGGCGGAGACGACCGGGCGGCCGAAGCACCTCTACTCGATCTACCAGAAGATGATCGTGCGGGGTCGCGACTTCAACGACATCTACGACCTGGTCGGCGTGCGGATCCTGGTCGACACGGTGCGGGACTGCTACGCGGCGCTCGGCGTGATCCACGCCAACTGGCAGCCGGTGCCGGGGCGGTTCAAGGACTACATCGCGATGCCCAAGTTCAACATGTACCAGTCGTTGCACACGACTGTCATCGGGCCCACCGGCAAGCCGGTGGAGATGCAGATCCGCACGTACGCGATGCACCGCACCGCGGAGTTCGGCATCGCCGCGCACTGGAAGTACAAGGAGCACAAGGGCACCCAGATCGTCGGCCCGCCCGCGCACATCGACGAGATGACCTGGCTGCGGCAGCTGCTCGACTGGCAGCGCGAGGCGGCCGACCCGAGCGAGTTCCTGGACGCGCTGCGCTTCGACCTGTCCAGCCAGGAGGTGTACGTCTTCACCCCCAAGGGTGACGTCATCCCGCTGCCGACCGGGTCGACGCCTGTGGACTTCGCGTACGCCGTGCACACCGAGGTGGGGCACAAGTGCATCGGCGCGCGGGTCAACGGCAAGCTGGTGCCGCTGGAATCGACGCTGTCCAACGGCGACGTGATCGAGATCTTCACGTCGAAGTCCGAGACGGCCGGCCCCACACAGGACTGGCTGGGCTTCGTCAAGAGCCCGCGCGCCCGCACGAAGATCCGCCAGTACTTCAACAAGGAGCGGCGCGAGGAGGCGATCGAGGCCGGCAAGGACGCGATCGTCAAGGCGATGCGCAAGCAGGGCATGCCGTTGCAGCGGATGCTCACCTCCGACGCGCTGATGTCGATCGCCCGGGACCTGCACCTCGCCGACGTGGCGTCGCTGTACGCGGCGGTCGGCGACAGTCAGGTCTCCGCGCAGTCGGTGGTGCAGAAGCTGATGGCCGCGTACGGCGGCGAGGAGGGCGCGGCGGAGGACATCGCCGAGACCGCCGTCGCCACCCGGCCGCCGCGCAGCCGCCAGAGCAGCAGCGACCCCGGCGTGGTGGTCCGTGGCGTCAGCGACGTGTGGATCAAGCTGGCCCGCTGCTGCACCCCGGTCCCACCGGACTCGGTGTTCGGCTTCGTCACCCGCTCCGGCGGGGTGAGCGTGCACCGCGACGACTGCGCCAACGCCGAGGACCTGCGGGCCCAGGCCGAGCGGGTGGTCGAGGTGAGCTGGAAGCTCACGTCCGCCTCCACGTTCCTGGTGGCGATCCAGGTCGAGGCACTGGACCGGCACAAGCTGCTCGCCGACGTCACCCGGGTGCTCTCCGACGAGCGGGTCAACATCCTGTCCGCCACCGTCACCACCACCCGCGACCGGGTGGCGGTGAGCCGGTTCAGCTTCGAGATGGCCGACCCGAAGCACCTGGGCCACCTGCTGGCCACCGTCCGCAAGGTCGATGGGGTCTTCGACGCGTACCGGGTCACCTCGGGCGCCTGAACCCCGTACCCCGCACACGAGAGCGCCCGCCGGCTCAGCCGGCGGGCGCTTCCTCGTCTCGTGCGGGTGTCAGCCCTGCGGCGGGCTCATCGTGAGGTCGGTGATCGTGACCTCCTTCTTCGGGTGGCCGCCACCGGCCTGCTGCGCGAACGCCCCGTCGTCGCCGGCCTTGGCCACGTCCTTGACGATGTCCATGCCGCCGGTGACGGTGCCCAGCACGGTGTACGCCGGGTCCAGCGGCGAGTCGCCGTAGACGATGAAGAACTGGCTGCCGGTGCTGCCCGGCTGGCCGGAGTTGGCCATCGCGATGACGCCCTCCGGGTACGGCGGGCGCTTGTCGGTGGGCAGGTTCTCCTCCGGCAGCCGGAAGCTCGGGCCACCCGTGCCGTCAGTGTCCCGCCAGCCCTTGCCGGTGGCGCTCGGGTCACCGCACTGCAGCACCTTGATGCCCTCGGTCACCAGGCGGTGGCACTTGCTGTTGTCGAAGAAGTTCTTCTCCGCGAGGTAGGTGAAGGCGCCCGCCGTGCACGGCACCTGCGACCGGTCGACCTTGGCCGTGATCGGGCCCAGGTTGGTGGTGATCGTCATGGTCTGCACGCCCTTGGCGGACTGCTGGTTGCTGGGCACCCCGACGTCCTTGATCTGCGGGGGCCGCTGGTCGGCGGGCATCGCGTTGTAGACGCACTCGCTGGCGCCGGGCGCCGAGGCGGCGGTGTCGCTCTTGTCGTCGTCGCCGCCGAGGGTCGTGGCCAGCCAGACGGTGCCGGCGACCACGAGCACCAGCACGGCCGCCGCGCCGACGATCGCCTGCGTCTGGCGGCGCTTGCGGGCCTTGGCCGAGCGCTCGGCCATCTCCTTCTCGAGTCGGGCGCGTGCCGCCGCGCGCTGCCGCTCTCTGGTGGACGTCACGCCTGGATCCTCCTGGCTGTTTGCTGCGGGGTGCCGCTCGGGTGGGGTGGGGCGACCGGTCAGCCGGCGCTCGGGCTGCTGGCCGGTGCACCGGACGGCGCCGGTGCCGCGCCGGTGACCGGCTCGCCGACCGTGAGGCTCTGGATCACCACGTCGGTCTTGGGCTTGACCTTGGCCCCGGTCCCATTGTCCACGGTCGGCAGGGCACCGATCTTCTCGACCACGTCGAGCCCACCGGTCACCTTGCCGATCACCGGGTACTTCGGGTCCGTGGTCGTGAAGTCCTTGAAGAAGATCAGGAACTGGCTGCCGTTGGTGCCGGGCGGGTTGGAGATCATCGCCACGGTCCCCTTGGGGTACGTCGGCGGCTGACCGGGCGCCGGGCTGGCCGACGGCGACGCCGACGGCACGGTCGGCACGTCCTCGTCGTAGAACGAGTAGGTCGGCCCGCCGAGGCCGGTGCCGCTGGGGTCACCGCAGCGCAGCGCGCCGTCGGCGGTGATCTCGTGGCACTTGGTGTTGTCGTAGAATGACCGGCTCGCCAGGTGGGCGATGCTCGCCGCGGCGCAGGGGGAGTTGGCCAGGTTCAGCTCGGCGGTGATCGGCGCACCCTGGTTGGTGGTGACCGTCATCGCCCGGGTGCCGTCGGTCGGCAGGCCCTTGGTCGCCGGCGTGCCGACGTCCTTGAGGTTGGTGTTGGCGGTCGCGTCCTGCGGCGTCCAGAGGCAGGTGTCCTCCGCGGCGGTGTCCTTCTTCGGATCGGAGTCGAACGCCCCGAGCGCCCAGGCCGAGCCGGCCACGATCACCGCGAGGACCAGGAAGGCGCCGACACCGGCCTGAATCTGCCGGCGGCGCCGCGTGGCGGCGGCCCGGCGAGCCAGCTGCCGGTCGAGCTTGGCCCGCGCCAGTTTGCGCTGCCGGTCCCTGCTGGAAGCCACAGGTGCTCCCCTTTCCTCTGCCTGGTCGTCACCGGCGGCCGGGTACCCCGGCCCGTCCGGGCTCGCGTGTGCCACGCCACACGCCCGCCAGAGTGTACGGCTAGTGACTGGGAATGTGGTGTACGAGGTCCACCCCGCCGCCAGCAGCCCATATCGTGCGATGTCACTGTGTCGGATGGGGCCTCGGGGGCGGACGCGGCAAACGCGCTCGCCCCGCCGGTTAGGCTGCTGGGCAGGACGACAGCTCGACGGAGAGGACAGCGCCCGTGCTCGTGGCCGGCTTTCCCGCGGACGCCTTCGGCACCAACTGCTATGTGGTGGCCACCGCGCCGGGGGAGCAGTGCGTGGTGGTCGATCCCGGCATCGGGGTGCTCGACCAGCTCGACGCGCTGCTCGCCGAGCACCGCCTGCATCCGGCCGCCGTGCTGCTCACCCACGGCCACCTGGATCACACGTTCTCGGTGGCGCCGGTCTGCGGTGCGCGCGGGATCACCGCGTACGTGCACCCCGGCGACCGGGAGATGCTCGCCGACCCGGCCAAGGGCCTGTCGACCGATCTGACCTCGCTCTTCGGTGGCCGGCTGAGCTACACCGAGCCGGAGGACGTGGCCGAGCTGACCGACGGCGCGACCCTCACGCTCGCCGGCCTGGAGATCGCCGTCGACCACGCCCCGGGCCATACCGGCGGGTCGGTGCTGTTCCGGCTGCCCGGCGCCGGGTCGGGGTGGGAGGCCGACGAGATCTGCCTCTCCGGCGACGTCCTCTTCGCCGGCTCGATCGGCCGCACCGACCTGCCCGGCGGCAGCATGCCGGCGATGCTCACCAGCCTGCGCGACAAGATCCTCCCGCTGGTCGACGACACCGTCGTGCTGCCCGGGCACGGCCCCAGCACCACCATCGGCCGCGAACGCGCCAGCAACCCGTACCTCATCGAGGTGGCCGGCGCGGCGCCGGCCGCTCCCACCCGGGGCCTCTAGTTCTTCGTCCGCGCCGCGCGCGGACCCACGACACCACCGCGCCGCGGGCGCGGGATCGCAAGGAGTACGCCGATGAGCAAGCCCACGCCCATCTCCGGTTTCCCGGAGTGGACCCCCGGCCAGCGGATGATCGAGCAGTTCGTGCTCGGCAAGATCCAAGACACCTTCGAGCTGTACGGGTTCGCGCCGCTGGAGACCCGCGCCGTGGAGCCGCTGGACCAGCTGCTGCGCAAGGGCGAGACCTCCAAGGAGGTCTACGTGGTCCGGCGGCTGCACGCCGACGCCGAGGGATCCGGTGGCGACGACCAGCTCGGCCTGCACTTCGACCTGACCGTGCCGTTCGCCCGGTATGTGTTGGAGAACGCCGGCAAGCTGCACTTCCCGTTCCGTCGTTACCAGATCCAGAAGGTGTGGCGGGGTGAGCGGCCGCAGGAGGGCCGCTACCGGGAGTTCGTCCAGGCCGACATCGACATCATCGACCGGGACACCCTGGCCCCGCACCACGAGGCGGAGATGCCGCTGGTCATCGGGGACGCGCTGCGCGCCCTGCCCATCCCGCCGGTGACCATCCAGGTCAACAACCGCAAGATCTGGGAGGGCTTCTTCCGCGGCATCGGGGTGACCGACCCGGAGGCGGCGCTGCGCACCGTCGACAAGCTCGACAAGATCGGCCCGGCGAAGGTGGCCGAACTGCTGGCCGAGACCGCCGGGGCGAGCGAGGCGCAGGCCAAGGCGTGCCTGGCGCTGGCCGAGATCTCCGCCCCGGACGCCTCGTTCGCCGACGCCATCCGGGCGCTCGGGGTGAGCGACCCGCTGCTCGACGAGGGCGTCGAGGAGCTGGTCCGGGTGGTGGACACCGCCGCCGAGCACTCGCCCGGCCTCTGCGTGGCGGACCTGCGCATCGCCCGTGGCCTGGATTACTACACGGGCACCGTCTACGAGACCCAGCTGCGTGGCTACGAGCGCTTCGGCTCGATCTGCTCCGGCGGCCGGTACGACAACCTGGCCAGCGCCGGCGCCACCTCGTACCCCGGGGTCGGCATCTCGATCGGCGTGACCCGGCTGCTCGGGCTGCTCTTCGGCGCGGGGGAGCTGTCGGTCTCCCGTTCGGTGCCCACCTGTGTCGTGGTGGCCGTGGCCGACGAGGAGCAGCGCTCGGCCAGTGGCCGGATCGCGTCGGCGCTGCGCCGGCGGGGCATCGCCACCGAGGTGTCGCCGAGCGCGGCGAAGTTCGGCAAGCAGATCCGCTACGCCGAGCGGCGCGGCATCCCGTACGTCTGGTTTCCGGGGGCCGACGGCGCTCCGGACGAGGTGAAGGACATCCGCTCGGGTGAGCAGGTCACGGCCGACGCGAGGGAGTGGGCGCCGCCCCGGGAGGACCTGAAGCCGAAGGTCGGTTGAGTGTCACGACTGGCGCGGACGGCCGCGGGGACCTACGGTAGCGTAAGTTACGCCACCGTAGGGAGTTACTCGTGACCGTGAGCACGACACTGAGCCAGACCGCCCTGCTCGTCGAGCTGGAGCCGGTCGTCGCGCGCAACCTGGACCGCCACCTCTCGCTGGCGAAGGAGTGGTTCCCGCACGAGTACGTGCCGTGGAGCGAGGGTCGCACGTTCGACGGGCCGCTCAATGGTGAGGCGTGGTCGCCGACCGACTCGACCATCCCGGACGTCGCCCGTACCGCGCTGATCGTCAACCTGCTGACCGAGGACAACCTGCCCTCGTACCACCACGAGATCGCCACCCTGTTCGGCCGCGACGGCGCGTGGGGCACCTGGGTGCACCGGTGGACCGCGGAGGAGGGCCGGCACGGCACGGCCATCCGCGACTACCTGACCGTCACCCGGGCGGTCGACCCGGTGGCGCTGGAGCGCGCCCGGATGACCCACATGTCCGCGGGCTACGTCAACGTGCACGACGACGAGGTGCTGCACTCGTTGGCGTACGTCTCGTTCCAGGAGCTGGCCACCCGCATCTCGCACCGCAACACCGGCAAGGCCACCGGCGACCCCGCCTGCGAGGCGCTGCTGGCCCGGGTCGCCGCCGACGAGAACCTGCACATGGTCTTCTACCGCAACCTGCTCGCCGCCGCGTTCGAGCTGGCCCCGAGCCAGGCCATGCGGGCGGTCGCCGACGTGGTGGCCAACTTCCAGATGCCCGGCAACGGCATCGACGGCTTCGCCCGCAAGTCGGTGGCGATCGCCCTCGCGGGCATCTACGACCTGCGCCAGCACCGCGACGAGGTGTTGCAGCCGGTGCTGCGCCAGTGGGACGTCTTCAACGTGACCGGCCTCGACGCCGACGGCGAAGCCGCCCGCGAACAGCTCGCGGCCCAGCTGGAGGCCCTGGAGAACGCGGCGGCTCGCTTCGAAGAAAAGCGCGACGCCCGAGCAGCCCGCCTAGCCCTCCGCTAACCCAACCCCACCCCCACCCCACCCCACCCCACCCCGCGCCCCCACCCGCCACACTCCGTTGATCATGAAGTTATTGCCGCGACACGCCGACGAGGCGGGCAATAACTTCATGATCAACCCGCCGTTTGGGGCGGTGGGGCGGTGGGGCGGTTGGGGGGGTCAGGGGGTTGGGGGGAGGGGGAACAGGAGGCAGGTGCTTGTCGCGTGGGCGATCAGGCGGGCGTTCGCGTCGGTGAGGCGGGCTTCGGCCAGGGCCGTGCGGCGACCGCGTTGCAGCACCGTGCCCTCGCAGCGCAGCGTGCCGCTGTCGACGGTGACCGGGCGCAGGAACTTCACGTTCAGGTCCAGCGAGGTGTAGCCGACCCCGGCGGGCAGCGTGGTGTGCACGGCACAGGCGGCGGCGGTGTCCAGCAGGGTCGAGATGACGCCACCGTGGACGGTGCCCAGCGGGTTGTAGTGGAACTCCTGGGGGACCAGCTCGACGGCGACCCGACCCTCGTCGGCCTCCATCCGGGCCATGTCGATCAGGTGCATCACCGGGGGTGCGGCCAGTTCTCCGGCGATCATCGCGCGGAGAAGGTCGATGCCGCTGCGCCGACCGACCTGCGCGGCGTTGGCCGCCGGGTCGGACCAGGTGAAGGTACGGCTGCGCGCCGGCTCCTGGGTCTGTGTCATGGACGCAGCGTCGCAGGACGTTGCTGAGTCTGTCAATGAGACCTAGCCTGGTCGGATGAGACCCGGGGCACTGGACTGGTCGGTGGAGAACTGCACCATCGCCCGCGCGATGGAGATCCTCGGCGAGCGGTGGACCATGGTGGTGCTGCGCGAGGTGTTCAGCGGCGTGCGGCGCTTCGACGACATGCGGGTCCGCACCGGTATTCCGCGCCAGGTTCTCACCAGCCGGCTGGCGGTGCTCGTCGAGCGGGGCGTTCTGCGTCGTGAGCCGTACCGGGAGCCCGGCAGCCGGCTGCGCCACGAGTACCGGCTGACGGAGAAGGGTCTGGCCCTCTGGCCGGTGCTGGTCGCCGTGCTCGGGTGGGGTGACCGGTACCTGGCCGACGCCGAGGGCTCGCCGTTGAGCGTGGGGCATCGCGACTGCGGCGCCCCGGTTCGCGTCGAGCTGCGCTGCGCCGAGGGGCACCCGGTGGATGATCCCCGCGACGTGCTGCCCCGCCCGGGTCCCGGCGCGCGCCGCCGTACCCCCTGACGCCGCCCGCTCGTCCGCGCCGCCGCCGTCCGCGCCGGCCGCCGCTGCCCGCTCGTCCGCCGTGCGGCCCGATCCGTGGTGATCCGGCGGCGGGGGTTGTGGCGGCAACGGCGTCGGTCGGCGAGTGGTGTCCGAAACGGATCCGGCGGTCCTCAGGGGTGTGACGGCAGGTGCCCGCGAACGTGTCCGCGGTGTTGCGGCGGTGTGACTGGCGCGGGTCGACGAATTCGGGCGAAACCAGGTCTTGTCAATGATCTTAAGTATGTGAATACTTCTGTTCACTCGGCCGGTTCTCGCAGATCGGCCGGGTCGCCCCTCGGGTCAGCCACCCCCGGCCAGACCCGTCTCCCCCGCCCAGGAGGTTTGTTACATGCGACCCACGAGGTCCTCATTCCGCGTTGCGGCGACTGTTGCCGTGAGCGGAACCCTGGTCGTCGGCTCGCTCATCGGCGCACCCGCCCAGGCCGCCCCCGCCGCCTCGCCCGACGCCGCCGCCGCCCTCTCCGCTCAGCTCGGCGACCGCTCCGCCGGCTCGTACATCGACGCCAGCGGCAAGACCGTCGTCACGGTGACCGACGCCGCCGCCGCCCGCACGGTCAGCAAGGCCGGAGCGAGCGTCCGGTACGTCACCCGCGGCGCCGCCGAGCTGAACCGGGCCACCGCCGAGCTGGAGCGCTCGGCGAAGATCCCGGGCACCGCCTGGTGGAGCGACCCGATCACCAACCAGGTGGTCGTCTCCGTCGACAGCACCGTCACCGGCGCCAAGCTGGAGCGGGTCAAGGCCGCTGCCGCGCGCGCCAACGGCGCGGTACGCGTCGAGGCCGAGGCCGGCGTGCTCAGCACCCGCATCTCGGGTGGCCAGGCCATCTACACCGGCGGCTACCGCTGCTCGCTCGGCTTCAACGTGCGCAGCGGCAGCACCTACTACTTCCTGACCGCCGGGCACTGCACCAACCTCGGCACCAACTGGTACTCGAACTCCAGCCAGACCAGTCTGCTGGGCACCCGTGCCGGCACCAGCTTCCCGGGCAACGACTACGGCATCGTGCGGCACAACAACTCCGCGAACGCCGCCGGCAACGTCTACCTCTACAACGGCAGCTACCGGGACATCACCGGCGCCGGCAACGCGTCGGTCGGCCAGTCGGTGCAGCGCTCCGGCAGCACCACCGGCCTGCGCAGCGGCTCGGTGTCCGCGACCAACGCCACGGTGAACTACGCCGAGGGCTCGGTCTCCGGCCTGATCCGCACCAACGTCTGCGCCGAGGGTGGCGACAGCGGTGGCTCGCTCTTCTCCGGTAGCACCGCGCTCGGGCTCACCTCCGGCGGTAGCGGTAACTGCAGCAGCGGCGGGACGACCTACTTCCAGCCCGTTACCGAGGCCCTGAGCGTCTACGGCGTCAGCGTCTTCTGATCGATTCACCGCCCGCGGGTCGCCGGAACCCTCCGGCGGCCCGCGCCGCGCGTCCGGGGGTGGGCCGTCCGCCCCGGCGCCCGCGCCGCCTCAGGCGAGGCGATCCGGCCCGTCCGTGGGAAGCAGGGGATCCGGGGGTACGACACCGGTCGTCGGCAGGGCGGGCCCGAGCGTGGCGCCGTCGGTGGCCCAGGCGAGGTGTGCCCGTCGGGCGGAGAGGACCGCCAGCAGCGGCCAGAGTGACACGCCCACCGCCGTCACCCGTTCGGCCAGGCCGGTCCGGGATCCGCTGGTCACCTCGAACGCGAACCAGCCGAAGAGGGCGAGCAGCACGATCGTGGCGCTCAGCGCCACGCTCCGCCGAAACGCCCAGGGCGGCTGCGGGACTCGCGGATGTGCGGCGTCCGGGCCACGCGGCAGCCGCAGCGCCGACCCGGCCGGCCAGAGCGCCAGCGCCAGGACCGCGACGGTGGCCGCGACGCCGTGACTGAGGGAGCCGCCGACCGCCGGCCGGGGAAAGGCGACAAGCGCGATGGTCGCCACGCCGCCGACGGCGAGCAGGAAGCGGCTGGGCAACCCGGCCGCGTGCAGCACCGCGGCGATCGCCAGGTAGCAGCAGCCGAGCAGCAGCAGGCAAGTGATCATGATCCAGGAGTCGGTGGCGTCGTGCCCGGCCAGTTCGCTGATGGTGTCGCGGACCGGGTCGTACCCGGCCGGCTGGCGGGCGCCCGCGACCGTCCAACCGCCCACCAGCAGCACCGGCGCGGCCACCGCCGTGGCGACGCCCCAGTTTGGTACGGCGCGCATTCGGCCACGTTAACCGGCGCGACGGCCCGGCGAGCCGGGTTCGTCAGGCTGCCCACCGGCGCGGCGCGCGGCCTGCCGCCTGCTCACCTGCGAATCGTGCCGGCCTGCCGGGTGCCCCCGAGCGGGGCCGGCCACCCCTGACAGAATGCGGGTGAGGACTGTTCCACGATGAGGAGTTGCCAGCCGTGATCCGTACCCACAATGCCGGAAGCCTGCGCGCCGCGGACGCCGGCTCGACGGTGACGCTCGCCGGGTGGGTGGCCCGCCGGCGTGACCACGGCGGCGTCATCTTCGTCGACCTGCGCGACGGCTCCGGCGTGGTCCAGGTGGTGTTCCGCGAGGAGGACGCGCACGCGCTGCGCAACGAGTTCTGCGTGAAGGTCACCGGCGAGGTGACCCGCCGGCCGGCCGGCAACGAGAACCCGGAGCTGCCCACCGGCGACGTCGAGGTGACCGCCGTCGAGCTGGAGGTGCTCTCCGAGGCCGCGCCGCTGCCGCTCCCGGTGGACGACCAGGTCGAGGCCGGTGACGACCTCCGCCTGCGGTACCGCTACCTGGACCTGCGCCGCAGCGGCCCGGCGAACGCGCTGCGGCTGCGCTCGCGCGCCAGCCACCTCGCCCGGGGGGTGCTGCACGAGCGGGACTTCCTGGAGATCGAGACCCCGACGCTGACCCGCTCGACGCCCGAGGGCGCCCGCGACTTCCTGGTGCCTGTGCGACTCCAGCCGGGCAGCTGGTACGCGTTGCCGCAGTCGCCGCAGCTGTTCAAGCAGCTGCTGATGGTCGGCGGCATGGAGCGGTATTACCAGATCGCGCGCTGCTACCGCGACGAGGACTTCCGCGCCGACCGGCAGCCCGAGTTCACCCAGCTCGACATCGAGATGTCGTTCGTCACTGAGGACGACGTGATCGACCTCGGCGAGGCGATCGTCTCGGCGCTGTGGAAGGACCTGGCCGGGCACGAGATCAGCCGGCCGATCCCGCGGATCACCTGGCACGACGCGATGGCCCGCTACGGCTCGGACAAGCCGGACCTGCGCTACGGCGTGGAGCTGACCGAGCTGACCGACTACCTGCGCGGCACCGAGTTCCGGGTGTTCGCCGGGGCGATCGACGCGGGCGGCTACGTGGGCGCGGTGGTGATGCCCGGTGGCGCGGCGCAGAGCCGCAAGGAGCTGGACGGCTGGCAGGACTGGGCGAAGGCGCGCGGCGCGCGGGGCCTGGCGTACGTGGTGCTGGACGCCGAGACCGGCGAGGCGCGCGGCCCGGTGGCCAAGAACCTGTCCGCCGAGCACCTGGGCGGGCTCGCCGACGCGGTCGGCGCCAAGCCGGGTGACGCGGTCTTCTTCGCCGCCAGCGCCAACGCCCGCGAGGCGCAGGAGCTGCTGGGCGCGGCCCGCGTCGAGATCGCCAAGCGGGCCGGCCTCATCGACGAGAGCGCCTGGGCGTTCTGCTGGGTGGTCGACGCGCCGATGTTCGAGAAGACCGACGAGGGTGGCTGGACGGCTGTGCACCACCCGTTCACCTCGCCGAACGCGGAGTGGGTCGACCGGTTCGAGGAGGCGCCGGACCGCGCCCTGGCGTACGCGTACGACATCGTCTGCAACGGCAACGAGATCGGCGGCGGGTCGATCCGTATCCACCGGGGCGACGTGCAGAAGCGGGTGTTCGACCTGCTCGGCATCACCCCCGAGGAGGCGCAGGACAAGTTCGGCTTCCTGCTGGAGGCGTTCAAGTACGGCGCACCGCCGCACGGCGGCATCGCGTTCGGCTGGGACCGGGTCTGCATGCTGCTGGCCGGCGCGGACTCCATCCGTGAGGTCATCGCGTTCCCGAAGACCCGTGGCGGCTTCGACCCGTTGACCGGCGCGCCGACCCCGATCACCGCCCAGCAGCGCGCCGAGGCCGGCATCGACGCCAAGCCCAAGCCGCAGCCGGCGGCCCACGCCGGCACGGCCGGCCCGGCAGCCCCGGTAGCCGACCCGGTCTGACCGCACCCCCCGGCCCCTGCTTGGGTGATCAAGAGGTTTGCGTCATCATCGCCCCGCGAGATGACGCAAACCTCTTGATCGTCGGTGGGGGAGTGGGCTGGGATGCGGGTGCTTGTTGTCGGGGGTAGCGGGTTTCTGGGTCGGGAGGTCTGTCGGCGGGGCGTCAGCGCCGGGTTCTCGGTGGTGGGGACGTTTCACTCCGGGTCCGTCGGGGTGTCTGGTGTTGTCGGGCGGCGGCTGGACGTGACCGACCGGGCCGCCGTGCGCGCGCTGGTCGGCGAGGTGCGGCCGGACACCGTGGTCGCGACCCCCTACCGGTACGACGACTGGACGGTCACCGCCGACGGGGCCGCGCACGTGGCCCTCGCCGCCGCCGAGGTGGGGGCCCGGCTGGTGCACCTGTCCAGCGACGCGCTGCACGGCGGCCGTCCCACGCCGTACGCCGACGACGACCCGCCCAGCCCGGTCAACGCGTACGGGGCCGCGAAGGCGGCGGCGGAGACCGCCGTACGAGCGATCGACCCCGGTGCGGCGCTGGTGCGTACCTCGCTGATCCTGGGGGAGGGCAGCAAGCAGATCGAGCTCTGCCGCGAGGCGCTCGCCGGTCGGGCCGTCCTGTTCACCGACGAGTTCCGCTGCCCGATCGACGTCAGCGACCTGGCCGACGCCGTGCTGGAGCTGGCGTGCTCGTCGTACGCCGGACTGCTCAACGTGGCCGGCGCGGACGCCGTCAGCCGGGCCGAGCTGGGTCTGCTGGTCGCCGAGCGGTTCGGTCTGGACGCGACGGGCCTGAAGACCACCACGGCCGCCGCCGCTGGCGTGGTCCGGCCCAGCGACGTACGCCTCGACTCCGGCCGCGCCGCCGGTCTGCTGCGGACGCGGCTGCGCGGGGTGCGCGAACTCCTGGCCTGATGTCCTGCACACTTCCTATGCACAACTATTGTGCACGGCAAGTGTGCAGAGATAGTGTGCAGCCATGAAGAACGACGAAGCGACCCCGCGGCCCACCCCGCGGGAGGTGCGGATCGACAAGCGGCAGGTCCGGGTGCTTGCGCACCCGCTGCGGATGCGGCTGATCGGAGCCCTGCGGGTGAACGGGCCCGCCACCGCCACCACCCTCGCCGAGCTGCTCGGCACCAACACCGGCGCGACCAGCTACCACCTGCGCCAACTCGCCGAGGTCGGGCTGGTCACCGAGGATCCCGACCGGGGCAGCGGACGGCAGCGCTGGTGGCAGGCCGCGCACGACGTCACGAGCTGGGAGCCGAGCGACTTCGACGACGACCCCGACGCCCGTGCCGCGATCGAGTGGATCCAGGGCGACCAGGTGCGTCTTCTCGTCGAGCACGCCGACCGCTGGTTCGCCACCCAGCACGAATGGTCCCCCGCCTGGCGGGACGCCTTCGGCATGGGCGACATCTTCATGACCATCCCGCCCGAGCGGCTGGAGGCGCTCAAGGCGGAGGTGTGGCAGGTGCTGGAGCGGTACCGCCGGGAGGCCGAGCCGGTCGACACGGCCGAGCCCGCCGACCCGCAGGCCCGCCCGGTGCAGGTCTTCCTGGCCGCCTACCCGCTGCTGGACGGCCCTCGATGAGCGCGAGGAGTGAGCCGGGCTTGCGAGCCCCGCAGTCGCGAATGGATGTGGCGTCGTGAGCGCGAGGAGTGAGCCGGGCTTGCGAGCCCCGCAGTCGCGAATGGATGTGGCGTCGTGAGCGCGCTGACCGTACGCCAGGTCCGGCGTCGCTACCTCACCCTCTACGGCCTGCGCTGGCTCCCCACGGGGTTGATGATCCCGGTGATGATCCTGCTGATGCAGGAGCGCGGCCTGTCGCTGCCGCAGATCGGCCTGGTCGGCACCGCGCAGGGGCTGCTGGTGCTCGCGCTGGAGCTGCCCACCGGCGGCTTCGCCGACGCCCTCGGTCGCCGACCCGTCCTGCTCGCCGCCGGAGCGCTCAACCTCGCCTCGCTGGCGCTCTTCGCGGTGGCCGACTCGTTCGCGCTGTTCTTCCTGGTCTGGGCGTTGCAGGGCGTCTACCGGGCACTGGACAGCGGCCCGCTGGAATCCTGGTACGTCGACGCCACCCTGGCCGCCGACCCGCAGGCCGAGTACGAGCGGGGCCTCGGGTACGCCGGCACCGTCGTCGGCGTGGCCATCGGCGGCGGCGCGCTGCTCAGTGGTGGCCTGGTCGCGCTGGGCCCGCTCGGGCCGGTCAGCGCGCTCACCGTGCCGGTGCTGGCCGCGATCGTCGCCCAGGCGGCCGCGCTGGCCGCGCTGCTCGTCCTGCTGGTCGAAGAGCGGCCAGCCACCGGGGTCGCGGCGGTGCGCGCATCGGTCGTCCAGGCGCCCCGGATGATCGGCCAGGCGCTCGGGCTGCTGCGGCGTTCCCGGGTGCTGCTCGCCCTGGTGGCTGTGGAGTTGTTCTGGGGCTTCGGCATGGTCACCTTCGAGTCGCTGCTGCCGGTGCGGCTCGCCGAGGTGATCGGCAACCCGGAACGGGCCGCCGCGCTGCTCGGGCCGGCCAGTTCGGCGGCCTGGATCGCCAATGCGGCCGGCGCGGCACTGACCCCGCTGCTGTTGCGCTGGTTCGGGGCGCCTTGGGGCGCGGCCCTGCTGCGCATCCTGCAGGGCGTCACGGTGGTCGGGATGGGGCTGTTCGCGGGGCCGGTCGGAGTGCTGGTGGCCTACCTGGCCTGCTACGCCGTGCACGGCGCGTCGAATCCGCTGCACAGTGGTCTGTTGCACCGCCAGGTCGACGGCCCGTACCGGACCAGCGTGCTCTCGCTGAACTCGATGATGGCGCAGCCGGCCGCCGCCCTCGGCGGGGTGGTCCTGACCGCGATCGCCGCCGCCGCCAGCGTCAGCGCCGCGATGGTGGTCGGCGCGGTGGTGCTGGCCGTCGCCGCGCCGCTCTACCTGCCCGCCTGGCTGGCCGACCGTCGGCCCGCTCCCTCCAGCGAGCCGACCGTGGTCCCCGTACCCGCCGACCGGTAGCGAGGGCCGCTCATCGACGCCCGGTGTCGATGAGCGGCCTCAGCCGAGGCGGATCGCGGTGCGGGACAGGGTGTCGGCGAAGCCGAGCCGGCGGTAGAGCCGCACCGCTTTGACGTTGTCCGGGTAGACGCCGAGCCCGACGGTGTCGTGCCGGGCCAGCAGCGCCCGGGTCATGCCGGCGGTCAGCGCCGCGCCCAGCCCCCGGCCGCGTTGGTCGGGGGCGACGGTCAGGCCGGCCAGAAAACCGACGTCGCCCCGGCTGCGGTCCGCGCCGCACGCCACCAGCCGGTCGCCGGCCCGGATGCCGTACCAGTCGATGACCCGTGGATCGCCCGGGCGCGTGGTGGTGTCCGGGAACGCCTCGTCGACCAGCGCCGCAAGCGCCGGGCGGTCGGCGTCGGTGAGACGTACGACCCGCTGCTCGTCCGGCTGCGTCGGCGGCGCCACGGTGGTCCAGTGGAAGTCCCAGTCGACGAACTCGGCCACCGCCAGCCGGCCCGCCACCAGGGCGGGGTCGAGCCGGGGCAGGTGCATTCGATGCTCCGGCCGCAGCACCCCGTCGGCGACCAGCGCGGCACAGATCTCCAGCACCGGCTCGGTGGGGCCGATGGCGTCCGCCCCCAGCCCGCGCTCGGGCGGCAGCAACCACAGCACGGCGCCGTCGCGCCGGTAGCCGCGCGCCGGCACGCCCGGCGAGAGCGAGTGCCTGACGAACGGGTGGTCACCGGCGGCGGCCAGGATGGCGGCCCGGTCGTGGAGCGCCTGGTCGTCGATGATCATGACGGTCAGCCTAGGAGCCGCCGTACGGGCGACCGCGCCGGGTCCGGCAGCCCGCGTGCTGTTCCACGGTGGAGATTGGCGAGTCGACCGATTGGGTACATCACGCGCCGACCTACTGGGAACCCCCACCGGAGGACCGACATGCTCGCCATTCTCGCGGCCATCGTCTTTGGCTTCGCCCTGCTGCTCGACCTGCTCAACACCGACTTCGGCGCCCCCGACCTGTTCAACTGGAACACCCTCGTGCTCATCGGCCTGCTCCTGCTCTCGCTCTACCTGGCCGGCGTCGGCAGCGGCCCGCGCGGCGGTGGCGGCGGCCGCTGGTACCGGGGCCGTCGTCCCGGCCGTGGCTGACCGAGACCGATCAGCGGTGGCCCGGCCCGCAGCGCGATTCCGGCGTCGCGGGTCGGGCCCGGTACTGTCTTCGTGATGGAGTCCGACGCTCTCTTCTCCCTCGGTGCGCCCACCGGGCCGCGCAGCGCGCCCGAGGGTCCCGCCGGTGTCGACGGCTTCACTCCGGTAGCGGACGATTCGCCCCTGCCTGTCCGCATGCGGCCCGCGAGCCTGGACGAGCTGATCGGGCAGGACCACCTGCTCGCCCCCGGCGCGCCGCTGCGGCAACTGGTCTCCGGCGGTGCCCCCCTGTCGGTCATCCTCTGGGGGCCGCCCGGCAGCGGCAAGACCACCATCGCGCACCTGGTGGCCGGCGCCACCGACCGCCGCTTCGTCGCCATGTCGGCGCTCTCGGCCGGGGTCAAGGACGTCCGGGCGGTGATCGAGACGGCCCGTCGCCAGCGCCGCTCGGGCGGCCCGCAGACGGTGCTGTTCATCGACGAGGTGCACCGGTTCAGCAAGACCCAGCAGGATTCGCTGCTCGCCGCCGTCGAGGACCGCACTGTCACGCTGCTCGCGGCGACCACCGAAAACCCGTACTTCTCGGTCATCTCACCCCTGCTGTCGCGGTGCGTGCTGCTCACCCTGCAACCGCTCGACGACGACGCCGTACGCGGCCTGCTGCGCCGCGCGGTCGCCGACGAGCGCGGCCTGGGCGGCGCGCTCGCCCTGACCACCGACGCCGAGGACCACCTGGTCCGACTCGCCGCCGGTGACGTCCGCAAGGCGCTGACCGCGCTGGAGGCGGCGGCGGCCTCGGCCACGGCGCTCGGCACCGGGCGCATCGACCTGGCCACCGCCGAGCAGGCGGTCGACGTGGCGGCGGTGCGCTACGACCGCGACGGCGACGCCCACTACGACGTGGTCAGCGCCTTCATCAAGAGCATGCGCGGCTCGGACGTGGACGCCGCCGTGCACTGGCTGGCCCGGATGCTGGTGGCGGGGGAGGACGCCCGGTTCATCGCCCGACGGCTGGTCATCTTCGCCAGCGAGGACGTGGGCATGGCCGACCCCACCGCGCTGAGCGTGGCCACCGCCGCCGCGCACGCCGTGGAGTACGTCGGTCTGCCCGAGGCGCAGCTCAACCTGGCGCAGGCGGTGATCCACCTGGCCACCGCGCCGAAGTCGAACTCGGCCACCACCGCGATCGGCGCTGCCATCGCCGACGTGCGGGCCGGCCGGGGTGGTTCGGTGCCCCGTGGGCTGCGGGACGCGCACTACGCCGGCGCCCGAGGGCTGGGCCACGGCACCGGGTACCGCTACCCGCACGACGACCAGCGCGGCGTGGTCACCCAGCAGTACGTCCCGGACGACCTGGTGGGCGTCGACTACTACCAGCCCAGCCCGCACGGGGCGGAACGGTCGGTGTCGACGCGGCTGCCGGTGCTGCGCCGGATCATCCGCGGGCTGCCGGCCCCGCCCGCCCGCCCGGAAACCCCGACCGCCTCCTCGCCCGCGACAGCGGGCCCGTCGGTGGCGGCCCCGACCGCCGGGTCACCGGTAACACCGCAGCCCGCCCCGGCGCTTGTCGGTCGGAACGGCAAGCCGGCCACGGACGCGGGCGGTCCCCGCACGAAGCAGGACAGCGGCACTGACGCCGCAGGAGAGGGTCAACAGTGAGATCGCGTGGTGCGGACCGTCCCGACGAGGGCCCGGACGAGCGGCGTGATCCCCGCGCGAAGGGCCGCCGCTGGGGTCGAGGCCGAGCCGAGGCCGAGCCGGAGGAGCCGGTGGCCGGCGAGGAGTTCGGCTGGATCGACGACCTGCGCTCGGCCAAGCAGCAACGCGGCGAGCTGGGCCCGGACGGGG
>NZ_JBEXHY010000019.1:0-75371 GCF_040608295.1 Micromonospora sp. NPDC005197
TACGCGGGACCGCCGCGGGTGGGTGGGGAGCGCCGACCCGCGGTCTGACTCACACCTCGGGGGGCCCATGACGGACGCGTCGCCGACCGACCCGACGACGTCGGGTCGAGTAGTGGAGCTGCGGGTGCACGGCGTCTCCGGGGCGGGCGCCGACCAGGTCCTCAACCGGCCGCACGTGCACCAGGTCGCCGGAGACCGCAGCGGCGGGTTCTTCCGCCCCCGCCCGGGCTACCCGGACTCGACCGGCACGGACGGGGTGACGCTGGAGGCGTACCGCTGGAGCGACCTGCCGTCCGGCACGGCCGTACGGACGCTGTCGCTGGTGTTCCTGTTGCCGTTCATGCTCTGCAACGTGGCGCTCTGGATGCGCCCGGCGAGCCTCTCGGGGAAACACGTCATCGTCGCGCTGTGCCGGGTGCTCGCGCTCACCCTCACGATGCTCTACGTGCTCTCCATCGTCGGGATGGCGCTGGACCTCGTCGCCTGGCGCTGCATGGGCTCCCCGACCTGCACGGCCGGCCGGAGCTGGCTGTCCTGGCTCGGCGAGCGTCCGCCCGGAGTACGGCTGGGTGTGTTGGCCCTGGCGCCGGTCGCCGCCATCGGGATCGTGTGGTGGCTCGGCGCGCGGCCGAGCCACTCGTACGACGCCTTTCGCACCGGCGCGACCGAGGAGACCTCCGTCCAGCAGTTGAGCGCGGTCGGCCAGTGGGACGGGACCCCGGTGGTGGGACGGCTGCGCTCGGTGCACGTCGCGGCCGCGTTCGCCACGCTGGACGTCAGCCTGCTGGCCGCCTGGGACAGCCAGAACGAGTCGACGGTGCGGGCGACGCTGGCGGTGGCGACCGGGGCCGTGCTGCTCGCCTGCGTGGTCCTGCTGACGAGGGTACGGGGCATGGACCGGCCCAGCCCGGTGCCCCGGCTGGAGGCGGTCACGCGAGGGCTGCGCACGATCGCCTGCGGCCTGACGATCCTGGTGATCGCGTACACCCTGACCAGCCGCGCGTCGTGGCCGCAGAGCAGGATGCTGCCCGGGTACAGCGCCACGGTGGCCTGGTTGTTCGTCAGCCAGACCGTCCTGCTGGTGATCCTCGCAGCGGTGGTGATCTGGGCGCGCGGCAGCGGGCGACGCGCCGGCGGACAGCGGCTCCCCCGGCTGCGCGCGCTGGGCGCTCCGGTCTTCGTCACGGTCGGCGCCGGGCTCGCGGTGGCGTTCTCCGCCGAGTTGGTCTACCGGGTGGCCGACGTGTTGGACCGCAACAGCGGGTACCGGGAACGGTTCGCGTTCGGCCCGCCGCTGGCGTACAAGTGGGCGATCTTCGGGTTTTTCCTCGCAGTGCTGGCCGCGCTGCTGGTGGGCGTGGTGGTCACCGTGGCGACCCGTCCCAGCCGGTGGCGGGCGGCGCGGGCGATCGTGGCCGCCGACTTCCCGCACGCCCCGCCGGAGGCGGCGGCGCGGCTGCGCCGGGTCGAGCAGGCGGTGGCGCGGGCCCGGTTCACCGAACGGCTGGAACCCCTCGCCGTGGTCTACGCCGGGTCCGCCGCGCTCGGACTGGCCACCAGCCTGCTCGGTCTGCTCCAGCTCTATCCCGGGGACGTGTTCGAGCAGTACGTCGGCGTGCCCGACAGCCTCGTCAACTTCCTCATCGGGGCGGGCAGCTACGCGATCGGCGCGATCCTGGTGGGGCTCGTGATCGGCGGCATCTTCGCGTACCGGACAGCCGGGTTCCGTAGGTACGTGGGCGTCCTGTGGGATCTGGGCACCTTCTGGCCCCGGGCGGCGCACCCCTTCGCGCCGCCCTGCTACGCCGAACGGGCGGTGCCGGAGCTGACGAAGCGGATCACCTACCTCGTGGACCAGGGCGAGGGGGTGCTGCTGGCGGGGCACAGCCACGGCTCGGTGCTGCTCGCGGCCACGCTGCTGCAACTGCCGCCGCGGGTCACCGACCGGGTCGCCCTGCTCACCTACCTGTCGCCGCTGAACCGGTTGTACTCGCGACTGTTCCCCGCCTACGTCGACGAGTCGACGCTGCGGGAGATCGGCGAGCGCGTCGGCTGGCGCTGGGTGAACCTGTGGCGCGACACCGACCCCATCGGTGGGTGGATGTTCTCTCCGCACCGGCCCGGGGACAGCGCGACGCTGGCCGGGCCGGAGGCGGCGGTGGACCGCCGGTTGAAGGACCCGCAGGGCGTGGTGCCCCCGCCCAGCGACAGCGTGCCGCCGCCGATCCTGGGCCACTCGCCGTGCGAGTCGCAGGACGAGTTCACGCAGGCGGTGCGAGAGCTGGCCGCGCGGCTGCGCGCCCAGCTCCGGACGACCGACTGAGGGGACGGCCGGATATCGTCGCCGGGTGAGCCCGTCCAAGCAGCCCGAGCGCCGACTGATCGCCTCGAACAAGAAGGCCCGGCACGAGTACACCGTGCTGCGCACGTACGAGGCGGGCATCGTGCTGGTCGGCACCGAGGTGAAGTCGCTGCGCGAGGGACGGGCGTCGCTGGTGGACGCGTTCGCGCACGAACGCGACGGCGAGATCGTGCTGTACGGGCTGCACATCGCCGAGTACAGCTACGGCACGTGGACCAACCACGCGCCGCGCCGCAACCGCAAGCTGCTGCTGCACCGCTCCGAGATCGGCCGGATCCTGGAGAAGGTTCGCGAGGGCGGGGTGACGCTGGTGCCGTTGTCGATGTACTTCGACAACGGCTGGGCCAAGGTCGAGCTGGCCCTGGCCAAGGGCAAGCGCGCGTACGACAAGCGGCAGACCCTCGCCGAACGCGACGCCAACCGCGAGATCGCCCGGGAGCTGGGCCGACACCTCAAGGGCCACCCCCGCCGCCACTGACCGGCTGCGCAATACCGCCACGTCGCCGGCCTGGCGGATAGCAGATGCTGGCGTATCGAGCGGAAGGCCCATGCGAATGCGGGTGGCATGGGGTCTATACCCTCGCGGATGCGGCCCGCTAGGGTGAGGCGGTGACGACGTTCCGGATCGGCGCGGCGGCCGAACTGCTCGGCGTCAGCGCCGACACGATCCGCCGCTGGGTGGACGCCGGGCGGCTGCCCGCCGGGCGTGACGAGCACGACCACCGGATCATTGACGGCGTCGACCTCGCGGCGTTCGCCCGCGCGCAGGCCGCCGACCCGGACGCGGGCGCCGAATTCTCCTCGGCCCGCAACCGGTTGCGCGGCATCGTCGTCGACGTCCGCAAGGACACGGTGATGGCCCAGGTCGACATCCAGGCCGGCCCCTTCCGGGTCGTGTCGCTGATGAGCCGGGAGGCCGTCGACGACCTCGACCTGAGGGTCGGTTCGGTCGCCGTCGCCGTCATCAAGTCGACCACCGTGGTGGTGGAGCGCGCCGCGCCCACCACCCCGGCCGGAGCAAGGGCGGTCGGATGAGTCGGCGGACCAGCTTCGTCGCGGTGGCGCTGGCGGTGACCGTGCTGGCGACGGCCGGCTGCGACCGCGCCGGCGTCCCGGGCGACGCCCGGGACGGTCGGGCATCGGGCACGGTGACCGTGTTCGCCGCCGCCTCGCTGACCGAGTCGTTCACCCGCATCGCCAGGGACTTCGAGGCCGCCAACCCGGGCGTCACCGTCACCCTCAACCTGGCCGGCAGCTCCGCCCTGGCCAACCAGATCACCCAGGGCGCTCCGGCGGACGTCTTCGCGTCGGCCGCGCCGAAGAACATGGCGACCGTGACCGAGGCCGGCGACGCCGAGGGCACGCCGCTCGTCTTCGCCCGCAACCAACTGGTGATCGCGGTGCCCAGCGGCAACCCCAAGGGCGTGACCGGTCTCGCCGACCTGACCCGCCCAGGAGTGAAGGTGGCGCTCTGCGCCGAGCAGGTGCCCTGCGGCGCGGCGGCGCGTACCGCCCTGACCGCGGCGGGTGTCGCGCTGACCCCCGTCACCCTGGAACAGGACGTCAAGGGAGCGCTGGCGAAGGTCAAGCTCGGCGAGGTCGACGCGGCCCTCGTCTACCGTACGGACGCCCGCGCCGCGAGCAGCGACGTGACCGGTGTCGAGTTTCCCGAGTCGGCGCGGGCGATCAACGACTATCCGATCGTCGCGCTGAAGGACGCGCCGAATCCGGCCGGCGCGCGGGCCTTCGTCGCGTACGTCCGCTCGACGCCGGCACAGACGGTCCTCGCCGCGGCCGGCTTCCAGGCGCCATGAGACGGGCCTTCCCCGCACCGTGAGGCGGACCCTTTCCAGCGCCGGGCGACAGACCCTTCCCGGCAGCGCGAGGCGGCTTCCCGACGCCGCGCCGCGCCGACGGGGGCGGGTGCCGGCGGCGCTGCTGATCCCGGCGGGGCTGGGGCTGCTCTTCCTCGTCCTGCCGCTGGCCGGGCTGGTGGTCCGGGCGCCGTGGACGACGCTGCCGCAACGGCTCACCGCGCCGGGGGCGCTGACGGCACTGCGGCTGTCGGTGCAGACGGCGACCCTGGCCACCCTGTTCTGCCTGCTGCTCGGGGTGCCGCTGGCCTGGCTGCTGGCCCGGGTCGAGTTTCCCGGCCGCCGGCTGGTCCGCGCCCTGGTCACCGTGCCGCTGGTGCTGCCACCGGTCGTCGGCGGCGTGGCGCTGCTGCTGGTCTTCGGCCGGCGGGGGCTGCTCGGCGGCTGGCTCGACGCCACGTTCGGCGTCACGCTGCCGTTCACGACCGCGGGCGTGGTGCTGGCCGAGGCGTTCGTCGCCATGCCGTTCCTCGTCATCGCCGTGGAGGGTGCGCTGCGCGCCGCCGACCACCGCTACGAGGAGGCCGCCGCGACGCTCGGCGCCGGGCGGTGGACCACTTTCACCCACGTCACGCTGCCCCTGGTGGCACCGGGTCTGGCCGCCGGCGCGGTGCTGTGCTGGGCGCGGGCGCTCGGCGAGTTCGGCGCCACCATCACCTTCGCCGGCAACTATCCCGGGCGTACGCAGACGATGCCGCTGGCCGTCTACCTGGCGTTGGAGACCGACCTGGAGTCCGCGATCGTGCTCAGCCTGGTGCTGCTGATCGTCTCGGTGGGCATCCTGGCCGCGCTGCGGGACCGCTGGCTGGCCAGCCCGTGACCGCGCCGCTGCACGACGAGGCCGGAAACCCGCTGCTCGACGCCCGGCTCGTCGTCGACCGGGGCGCCTTCCGGTTGGACGTACCGCTGCGGGTCGCGTCGGGCGAGGTCGTCGCGCTGCTCGGGCCGAACGGCGCCGGCAAGACCACCGCGTTGCGCGCGCTGGCCGGGCTGCACCCGCTCACGGCCGGGCACGTCACCCTCGGCGGCGTCGACCTGGATCGGCCGGCGAGCCGGGGCTGGGTGCCCACCGAACGCCGGCCGATCGGCGTGGTCTTCCAGGACTACCTGCTCTTTCCGCACCTCAACGCGCTGGACAACGTGGCCTTCGGGCCGCGCCGGCACGGCGTCGACCGGCGGGCGGCGCGGGCCACCGCCCGGGACTGGCTCGACCGGGTGGGCCTGGCCGGCCAGGCGCACCGCCGGCCCCGGCAGCTCTCCGGCGGGCAGGCGCAGCGGGTGGCGCTGGCCCGCGCGCTGGCCGTCGGGCCGTCGCTGCTGCTGCTCGACGAGCCGCTCGCCGCCCTGGACGCCCGCACCCGCCTGGACACCCGCGCGGAGCTGCACCGCCACCTGGCCGCGCACCCGGGCGCCACGGTGCTGGTCACCCACGATCCGCTGGACGCGTTGGCGCTGGCCGACCGCCTGATCATCGTCGAGGGTGGGCGCGTGGTGCAGGAGGGCGACGGCCCGAGCGTCACCGCCCGCCCGCGCACCGACTACGTGGCCCACCTGGTCGGGTTGAACCTCTATCGGGGCCGGGCGGAGGGCCACGCGGTACGTGTCGCGCCGGAGCTGACCCTCAGCGTGGCCGACCGGCTCGACGGGGACGCGTTCGTCGCGTTCCGCCCGGCGGCGGTGGCCCTGCACCCGGCCCGGCCGGACGGCAGCCCCCGCAACACCTGGGCGGGCACCGTGACCGGAGTGCAGCGCCACGGCGACAACGTCCGCGTGCAGGTGGACGGGCCGATCGGCGTGGCCGCCGACGTCACGCCGGCCGCCGCGGCGTACCTGCGGCTGATCCCCGGCCAGCGGGTCTGGGTCGCGGTCAAGGCGACCGAGACCAACGCCTACCCGGCCACGACCTGACGCCTGCGCGACGCCGGGGCCGGTGACGGCCCCTCGACGAGCGGCGGTCAGTCGGCGAGCAGGTCGGCGTGCGCGGCGCGCAGCCGGGACAGTCCTGGGTCGCTGCCCGGGACGACGCGGCGGTCCAGCTCGGCCCACACCTCGGCCAGCGCCGCGCGGACCGCCCCCAGCTCGGCGGCGTGCCGCTGGCTGCTGCGACGGTGCTGCTCGTCGAGGCGGCGGGCCCAACCGGCGGTGACCGCGGCGAGCCGGTCGGCGTCGGCGCGGGCCTGCGCGCCACTGCGGGCGGCGGCGGCGGGAACGATCGCGGCGACCGGGCGGGGATCGCCGTCGCGGGTGACGACGGTGACGGCGTCGGTCAGCTCGGCCAGCGCGACGAGCTGACTGAACCGGGTGCGCGCCTCACGCAGCGGCACGGAACGCGGCGGGTCGGAATGCGGGGTGAGCGCGGGGACGGCCATGAATGCATGGTGCCGCCCGGGTACGACAGGAATCCGCCGTCGTCAGTGGACGGTGGGCGGTGACGGTGTGGGCCGGGCCAGCCACTCGTCGGCCAGCACCGACCAGACCTCCAGGTCGATGCGCCCGCGCGGGCTCGGGTAGAGCTGGCGCAGGGTGCCGTCGTGGCGCAGGCCGAGCCGGCGGGCCAGGGCGATGCTGCGGGTGTTGGCCGCGTCGGTGCGCCACTCGACCCGCTGGATGCCGCGCTCGCGGACCGCCCAGTCGATGATCCGGCGGATCGCGGGGGCCATCATGCCCCGGCCCTGCGCCGCCGGTTCCAGCCAGCAGCCGACCTCGCAGACGCCGAGCGTGACGTCGAACGACACGAACATGACCCCACCGACCAGGGTGCCGCGCCACCACAGCCCCCAGATGCCGCCGCTGTCGCTGGCCCAGCGGTCGGCGTAGCGCTGCAACACCGCGCGGGCCGACGGCAGGTCGGTGGCGACGAAGGACGGCGACACCCAGGGCCGGATGTGCTCGCGCGACCGGTCGAGGTTGGCGAGGAACTCCTCGGCCCGCCAGGGTTCCAGCGGGCGCAGCTCGACCTCGTCGGTCAGCGGCAGGGCGAACACCGGACCTCCCCCGAAGTTGGCGACGACGGGTAGCAGCTTTGCACAAGCCGGCTGAATCCTCAGACCGGCAGGTGCGTCCGCAGGGCGGCGAACTGGGCCACGGTCAGGTACGAGGGGTTGGCCGCCTGCGGCTGGCGGAACACCTCCAGGGCGGCGAGCCGGTCGTCGGCGCGCAACGCCTGCCGGGGCACCCGGTCCCGCTCGGGGAGGATGGGCAGCTCCAGGGGCACCGACCAGGGTCGCCCCGGTGGCGCGGGCTCGGCCACCCCGGTGACCCGTCCGATGCCCCACACCCCGTACGGCAGGCGAGCGCGGCTGCCGCTGGCCCAGAACACCACCGGCTGCCCGGCGCGCATCAACCGGGCCCGGTAGCCAGGGCGTACGCACCAGTTCGTCACCAGCGGCTCGCGGGCGAACCGGGCGGTGAGGTCGACGGCGTCCGCGTTGCCCTTGATCAGCCAGGCGCCGAGATCGTCGAGGCGCACCCGTGGCTCGGTCATCGCCTCATCCTGCCCCGACCGGCGGCCACCCAATCAGATGATCATATGGGTCCAGTAGGTGAGCCAGAGCACGAACAGCGCACCCTGCACCACGGCGAGGGCCGCCGTCAGCCACACGTCGACACCGGCGCGACGGGCCCAGCGGGCCAGCACCAGGGCCACCGGGAACGCGGCCAGCAGGTAGCGCAGCAGGCTCTTGTAGACCGGCGGGCCCATCGACAGCGGCACCAGCACCATGAGCACGCCGTAGACCAGATACGGCAGCTCCCGGCGACGGAACCCGGCGACCAGCACGGCCAGCACGGCCATGGCGAAGAGGACCCGTCCGGCGTCGCGCGGCTCTCCGGCCAGAGCGTCCCACACCACCGGCACCGGGTTCTGCACCCTGATCCCCCAGCCGACCTGTTGGGCGTGCTGGTAGGCGAACCAGTCCCCGCCGCGCCACCGGCAGAACGCCATGAAGGTGAACCATCCGGCGGGCAGCAGCAGCAACGGCCAGCCGATCCGCAGGTACCCGAGCAGGGCGCGTGGGCCGAGCCGCCAGTCGTGCTGGCGCAGCAGCACCAGCGCCAGCGGCAACGCGACGAGCAGCCCGACCGACCGGCTCATCGCCAGGAAGTAGCCGAGCACGCCGACCAGCAGCCACCGACGTCGCTCGGCGTAGTAGAACGCGGCGAGCGCGAGGCACACGAACAGCGACTCGGTCAGCGCGGCCTGGAACAGGAAGGCCGTCGGCAGCAGCACCAGGTAGCGGGTGAACCGACGGGCCGCGTCCGCGTCGCCGAGCAGCAGCTCGGCCAGCCGGTAGCCGTACGCGAGGGCCCCGAGGAACGCGACGTTGCTGATCAGCAGCAGGGCCAGCGCGTTGTCGCCGCCGAGCAGCGCGCCGACCGGCCGGGCGAGGAAGGGGTAGAGCAGCGGGAAGCCGAAGTCCCCCCACGGCCGCCCGGTCAGCGGCAGCTCGCTCAGCCGCAGGTAGAGCAGCGCGTCCCAGGCGAACCAGAAGGAGATCCACCGGTGGCCGGAGACCTCCCGCTGCTGCGCCCACATCATCGCCTCGTCCGGCGGCGGCGCGCCCGGAATGCCGTCCCAGGCGTGCAGGACCAGCAGGCCGAGCAGGGTCAGCAGCAGCTTCGCGCCGATAAAGAGCCCGATGAGGTACGGCCAGGGCGCCGGCACGCGGCGGGCCAGCCGCGCGCCCGCTCCGGCCGCCCCGGCCAGCCGGACCGCCCACGCCGTCGCGTGCCGCCGGCCGCTTCGCCACCGGTGCATCCGCCCCGCTCCCCCGGTCCGCCGACCCACCCGCCGCGTGGGGGTGCCGCCCCTTTCGTTGTACGCCCCGATGCGCCCCGCCGGAGCGAAACGACCACGACCAGCAGGTGACATCCCAGGCATAACGGGTACGCGCCGCGCCTCAACCATCGGCAGGGAGTACGAGCGGCATGAGCGAGCAGCACGGCACGGTGGTCATCGGCGCGGGACCGGCGGGGCTCACAGCGGCATACGAGTTGCTCCGGCACGGGCGGCCGGTCCGGGTCTTCGAGGCCGACGAGGTGGTCGGCGGGATCAGCCGGACCGTGGAGCGCGACGGGTGGCGCTTCGACATCGGCGGACACCGGTTCTTCACCAAGGTGCCCCGGGTGGAGGCGTTCTGGCACGAGATCCTCCCCGACGAGGACTTCCTGACCCGGCCCCGGATGAGCCGGATCTTCTACCGGGGCGCCCTGTTCAACTACCCGCTGAGCGCGACGAACGCGCTGCGCAACCTGGGGCTGCCGGAGGCGGTGCGCTGCCTGGGCTCGTACGCCCGGGCCCGCCTGCGCCCGCCGAAGGACCAGTCGCACTTCGAGGGCTGGGTGTCGGCCCGGTTCGGCTGGCGGCTGTACTCGATCTTCTTCAAGACGTACACCGAGAAGGTCTGGGGCATGCCGGCGGACCGTTTGCAGGCCGACTGGGCCGCGCAGCGGATCAAGAACCTGTCGCTGGCCACGGCGATCCGCAACGCGGTGCTGCCCCGGCGCCGCCGCACCGACGTGACCAGCCTGATCGAGGAGTTCCAGTACCCGAAGTACGGGCCGGGGATGATGTGGGAGCGCTGCGCCGAGGAGGTACGCCAGCGCGGCGGGGAGGTGTCGACCGGCACCTGGGTGACCGCCGTGCACCGCGACCCGAAACGACGGCGGGCGATAACTGTGACGCTCAACGGCGCCGGCGGGCAGCGCACCGAGCCGGCCGACGACGTGATCTCGTCGATGCCGATCTCGGAGCTGGTCGCCGCGCTACGCCCGCCGGCGCCCCCGGAGGTGTTGGCCTGCGCCGCCGACCTGCGCTACCGCGACTTCCTGACGGTCGCCCTCGTGGTGCCGGCCGAGTTCTCGTTCCCCGACAACTGGATCTACGTGCACGACCCGGCGGTACGGGTGGGCCGGATCCAGAACTTCGGCTCCTGGTCGCCCTACCTCGTGAAGGACGGGCGCACCTGCCTGGGCCTGGAGTACTTCGTCTTCGAGGACGACGAGATGTGGCGTACCCCGGATGCCGACCTCGTGGCCCTGGCCACCGCGGAGCTGGAGCGGTTGGGGTTGGTCCGCCCCGGTGTCGTGGAGGCCGGTCACGTGGTGCGGATGCCCAAGGCATACCCGGTGTACGACGAGCGCTACCAGCACAACGTGGACGTGATCCGGGCCTGGCTGGCCGAGGCCGTGCCGAACGTGCACCCGGTGGGGCGCAACGGCATGCACCGCTACAACAACCAGGACCACTCGATGCTCACCGCGATGCTGACCGTCGAGAACATCGCCACCGGCGCCACGCACGACGTCTGGTCGGTCAACGTGGAGCAGGACTACCACGAGCAGTCGACCGGCGGCGGCGGTCGGCGGGGCACGGGCCGCGACGCGCCGGTGCTGCCCAGCCGGATCATCACCGCCCCGATCACCGCTTCCGAGGGCACCCGCGCGGCCGGCGACGGCGGCAGACCCGCGCAGGCGCCGCTGGTCTGACGGACCGGGGCTCGTTACGGCAACGCCGGCGTCAGATCGGGCCGCTGGTGTAGATCTCCGTGCTGCTCTCGTTGCCGATGAACGGGTTGTTGACCGCCCACAGCAGACCCTCGTCGTACTCCGGCACGTCGAAGTTGCACATGACCCAGCCGGCGTCCGCGCCGCTGCTGTTGAAGCACTGCCGGCTCCAGTCCGGTCCCTGGATCGTGCCGGCGGCGGACGCGCCGTTCGCCTTGGTGTCCTTCACCCAGACCCGATCCCCGTACGCGGCGAAGCACGCCTTGGCGCCGGTGGTCGACACGCACCACACGTCGACACCGTTGGCCGCCGGCGGCGCACCGCTCGGCGTGCCCGTCGCCGCCGACGCCGCCGAGGCGGTGCCGACCAGGACGAGGGCCACGGTCGCCGGCACCATGATCAGAGCACCGGCCAGCCGCGTACTCGGCTTCCTACGCATTCGCGTCAACTCCCCCAGCATTCACCATGATCGTCATTTCGGACCTGGACGGTAACAGCCGGGCTGTCGCCGAACGAAGCCGATGTGGACGGCGACTCGTCATGGGCCTGCCACCGATCTTCCCAGCGTTGCAGTCGTCACGACGACAGGCTCAGGGCACCGGAGTCGATGCGCCTGTCAGCGGTTGAAGTGGGCTCCGTCAGGCCCTACGCCGAGTTGCGTGAGCCATCGGCGAATGACTGAGAGGTCCGCGTCGGTCAGGCCCCTGTACGGGTCAACGCGGTGCAGAAGCGCCGGCGCCGGATGATGAGCCTCGACCCATCGCCGGTCGGCATCGGTCGTCTCGTCGTCTATCCAGACGAACGGGCGGCCGGCCGCCCACTGTGTCAGGAACACCGTCTTCCAGTGCAGACGGGGCGCAGGATCCTCGTCGTCGTCCGGCCAGTCGATGACCGGCAGGGCCGGAAGCCCAAGCCGTGGCGAGACCACCTCGTTCGCCTCGACCATCCACGTCGTAGCCCAGACCAATTGGCACGTCAGGGCCAGCAGCCGACGACCGTCATCCGGATCAAGTCGATCGAGCAGCGGGTTACCGGCACCCTCATTCGGCTGCCAGGCCGCACTGTCCACTACCAGCGGAGCTGAGGGCCGAAGGGGCTCCACCACGGGTCGGTGGCACGTCCGCGTTCGGTTCAGAACCACGTCCACGGGCGGATCGCCCTCCACACACGTCCGCGCATCCGTGCGCGCCTCGGATGGAGGAAGACCTCGATGTCCTCCAGCGCGTTGGCGGCGGTACCGGTGACGTGTGGCAGCGCCCGGGCTCGGCGCAGAGCGGCGACCACCCGGCGTTCATCCAGTTGACGGTGGACCCTCGCGAGATGCCCCAGGCACGTCGCGGCGAGCGCACTGACCTGGCGATCGTCGTGTTCGAGCAACCGAAGGTGCAGTTCCTGCAGCTCTCTCCAGTCCCCGTCGCCGTACAGGGCGGTGCCGACCATGGCGTCCAGCGCGGCCGACAGGTCGCCGCGGTCGAGCGCGGCGCGTACCTCATCCGGTGTCGATGGTGGCGGGTTGTGGAAGACATGATGCTCGTGACGCACCGGCGCATCGTCCCTCATCCCGCGCTGGGGCGCGTGGCCCGAGTCGTCGCGCTCGGTCGGCGGCGCAGGACTCCGCCAACGATCGAGGTGCTGCGGGATCGCGGCACGGCAGTCGCCGTGAGTTGATTACGTGGAGTCGGCAGCAGACCCGGTGAAGGAGTTACCCGTGGCACTTGGCAGCGAGCAACGTCGTGGTGAACGCAAGCCGCGCGTCGAAGGGCTGTTCGCCGGTGGGCAGATTGAAGCCGCGCTCGACCTCCTGCACCTGATGGACATGGCGTGGCACGACTGCTACGGCCCCGAGGAACTGGAGGTTCCGCCTTCCGTGCTCGACGATGTCCTGTTGCTGGCAGGAGGTGACCTCGCCGTCCTGATCACGGTTGCTCGCGAGGCAGTTGTCGACTTCCGTGACGTCCGGATCGCCGCCGACGCAAGACGTACGACGAGCAGCTAGCGGCTAGCGGCTAGCGGCGCACGCCTCCAGCAGCCTGGCTCCTGTCGTCTGCGAGCGCGACCGGGTCACACCGCCAAAGGGGTGGCTGTCACTTCAGGTGGGCGGCGAGCGGGATGTTCTGCGCCCGGAGGGCGGTGGCGATCAGGCCGGCGATCTGTCTGGCGCCGGCCGCCTCGAAGTGGGTGTGGTCGTTGCAGAAGAACGCGCCGACCGCGCCCGTCGAGTAGTCGCCGTTGTTCGGGCACAGCCTGAGCGTGTTGTAGAGCGCCACGCTCTTGGCGTGCAGGTCGATGACCGGTACGCCGTTGGCGGCGGCCGCAGCCGTCGTCTCGGCGACGAAACCGCGATTGCCGACGGCGGAGCCGCCGCTGCAGGTGATTGCCGCGACCGGGGTGACGAAGATTGGCTTCACCCCTCTGGCTTTGGCAGCCGTCGCCATGACGCCGAGCAGTTCCTTGTAGCGATTGGTGCCAACGTGTCGCGGGCAGGCCGAGTCACCGTCGTTGATGCCGAACTGGATGATCAGATAGTCACCGTTCTTGAAGCCGCTGCCGGTGTCCAGCATCGCCGACCACCGCGCGCTGTAAGCAGTCGAGCTGAGCGTGCACTCGCCGGCCGAGTTCTTGGTGGAGGTCACATTGCCCTCGTAGAGCCACGTCTGGATGCTGCGACCGCCGACGGCACTGTTCTGCACGGTGACGTTCGACGTGAAGTAGGACGCGAACTGGCTGCCCCAGCCGATCGGACAGGAACTGGCGTTCATCATCGTGGAATCGCCGGCCATCCACACCTTGATCGGCGCGGGTGCCGATGACGTGGAAGGGGTCGCCTGCGGCGTGCTCGGCTCGGGGCAGGGCGTTGGCCCCGGCGTGGGCGTCTGCGCGGTGGGGGTCGCTGCCGGTGGGCCGGCACAGGTGATGCCGTTGAACGAGAACGACGACGGCACCGGGTTGCTGCCGCTCCACGAGCCGGTGAAGCCGAAGTTGACCGATGCGCCGGAGCCGACGGCACCGTTGTAGCTCACGTTGGTGGCGGTCACCGCCGTGCCGGTGACCGTGACGGCGGCGTTCCACGCCTGCGTCACGCCCTGCCCGGGGGCGAGACTCCACCCCACGGCCCAGCTGGTCACCGCGTCACCGAGGTTGGTGACGACGACATCGGCCCCGAACCCGCCGGTCCACTCGCTGGTGACCCGATAGGCGACACCGCACGCCGGGGTGGCGGCGTGGGCGGTGGCGATGCCGAGCCCGCCGGCCACGACGGTCAGGACCGTTGCTGCCAGGACCACGAGACGCCATCGACGAACCGTCATCGGGTCACTCCTGCCTTGATCGGAGACGCTCGCCATCACGTGGCGGCGGCGCACGGGGAGCCGTTGAGGGCGAAACCGGTCGCTCCGCCGAGCGGGCTGTCGGTGACGAATCCGAAGCTGACCGAACCGGCGGCCGGGATCACCGCGTTCCAGGAGGCGTTCACCGCCGTGGCCGCAGCGCCGGACTGCGTGACGGTGGAATTCCAGGACTGCGTGATCCGCTGACTGCCTGGCAGGGACCAGGTCAGTGTCCAACCGTTGACCGGGACGGTGGAGGTGTTGCCGAGCGTCACGTCGAACTGGGCGCCCGTACCCCAGTCACCGGTCTTGCGGTAGGTGACCGCGCAGGCCCCCGCAGGAGCGGTCGGCGCAGGGGTGGTCGGCGCAGTCGTGGGGGGCGGGGTCGTCGGGTCCGGGGTCGTGGTCAGTCGTGCGCTGAGGACCGGGGCCAGCCTGTCGGTGATGGCCTGATGGCCCGCGTCGTTCGGGTGCACCGAGTCGCTCAGGCCGCCGGACGGCAGCCAGCCGGTGGTGTCCACGTAGAATACGTTGGCGTCACCCGCGGCGTTGCGTGCCCGCACCGCCGCCTCCGTCTCCGTCGCATAACGACCGATGAACGTCCGCATCGCGAAGAGCTTGGCGTTCGGGAACCTGGCCCGGATCCTCGTGAGGAAGGTGGTGTACGTCGCCTGGAAGGCCGCGGCGCTCACGCCATGGCTCTTGTCGTTGGTCCCCAGGTTGATCACCACGCCGTCGGCCGTGTAGCGGGAGAAGTCCCACGGGTCGGTGCCGGCCTGGCCACCGGACGACATCCAGTAGCGTGTCTCCTGCGCCCAGCATCCATCGGTCGTCTCGGCCAGACACATGCCACCGATCGCGATCTGGGTGTGGTCGTAGCCGAGCCTCTCACCGACCTTGAAGCCGTAGTCGGTCACGGCAAGCTGACTGCTCGCGGCCCCTGCGGTGATCGAGTCACCGACGAACTCGACCAGCTTGGGGCGGGCCGGTGGCGCGAATGTGCCCGCGCCCGACTCCAGGATCAGCCCCTGGAAGACCGCGTCACCCGTGTAGGAGCCGGCCACCTGCCGGTAACTGACGATCAACGTGTGGTTGCCGGCCGCCAGCGCGGTCGGCGTCAGGTTGATCGTGCCGGAGCCCGTGAAGGACGTGAACGCCCTACCGTCGATGCTGGCCCACAGCTGGATGGTGTTGCGCTGCCGGAGCTTCACCGTTCTGCCGGTGAACCCGACCCGCAGGTACGCGCCGGCCCAGTAGGGCACGTAGGCCGAGGCGTTCGTCTTGTTCCACCGGCCGACGAAGCTGATGTTCGAGTCGGCCGGCGTGCCGTCACCGACCGCAGCCTCGGCGCTGAGGACCGGCAGACCTGCGGCGAGCACCCCGGCGGCGACTGCGATGAGGGCCGCGGTCCGCAGGGAACGAATCTTCGTCATCGGATGGGGTTCCAGCCGTCGTTACCCGCCAGGTAGGCGGTGGGTGTGTACTGGGTGGCGGTGGAGGCGCTCATCTGGGGCCGGTCGGCGTTGATGACGGCGCCAGCCCCGGTGCTGCTGTACTCGGCGAACCGGGCGGTCCGCCACGAGAAGCCGGACATGTCGGTCCAGGGGTCGGTGCGGATGTGTGCGCCCATCGCGACGCCCCGGTAGAGGACCTGACCGCGGGCGTTGACGTCGCCGCTGGGGTGCCAGGGCCGGCCCAGATAGACGGTTCTGGCGGGGGCGTTGCTGGTCAGTGTGGTTCCCCAGAACAGGAAGCCGAACTTGTTGTTGATGTCGGTGGCCGCCGCGGTGATGTAGCCGTTGTTCGACGACGAGCCCCGGGTGAGCGAGTGCACGGTGCCGTTCTGGAAGACCATGGTGCCCCGCCCGAAGATGAAGTCGACGTCACCCTCCACGTAGGAGTTTCGGACGTAGAGACGCCGGACCGAGCTGACACTGGGTGCGTTGACCAGCAGGGTGTCCTGGTTGCCGAGGATGCGGACGTTGTCGAACTGCACCCGGTCGCCGGAGGTGTTGACGGCGACGGCCTGCTCGGCGTCGAGGGTGTTGGCGGCCTCGTTGAAGTCGTTCGACATGGTCAGATTGCTGATCGTGGTGTCGTTGGCGTTGACGAAGACCGAGGCACTGCCGGACGTGCCGTACGTGCCGCCACCGGGCTTGGTCTGGCCGGCCGCGTGCCCTTCGACGATCAGCACCTGGGCGGCGGAGCTGCCGGCGCCGGCCAACGTGAGGTGGGGCTTGTTGGCGGGAATGGTGACCACGCCCCGGTAGGTGCCGGGTTTGATGGTGATGGTGACCGGAGCGCCGTTGTTCGCCGCGACACTGTCGATCGCCGCCTGCACGGTCGTGTAGTTGCCGCTGCCGTCGGCGGCCACGGTGATGGTCGCGGACGCGGACGCGGCAGAAGCCATCGAGACTGCGGCGGCGAGAGCGCACACCGTCACCACCGCCACCGAGCGCACGCGAAGAACCCTGCCGGACGTGGTCATAAGCGTTCTCCGATCCCACCGGGCCGCTGCCGAAGATGATGTCGACCGGCAGACGACGACGTTAAGTGAACGTTAACATCGATGACCGAGAATATAAAGGTGGCGGACACGGAGGGTGCGCCACCCGTTCATCCGACCTGAACGTCTCTCCCGGACGCGGCGGGCTCGGTGGCCACCGACGGTGTCCGCCTGGGCAGCAGGAGCGGGGTGGCGAGCAGGAGAACGCCGGAGATGGTGATCGCCGCGAGAGGGCTGGTGAGGGTCGCGAGGACGCCCCAGATCACCACCAGGGCCGCCTGGACGAGTCTGCTGACGGCACTCCACGTGCTGAGGACGCGGGCGGTGTGGCCGAGCGGGGTGCGGTGCAGTCGTTCGGTCGCGTAGATCGGGTTGAAGACGCCCATGCAGGTGATCAGCAGGCCCTCGACGACGATCACGGTGACCAGTCCGGGGATGCCCGGCTGGACGAACGCGAGACCGAGTGGGAAGACCGAGCGCAGCCACCCGGACACGATCATGACGCGGTGCCGGCCGTGGCGGGCCACGAGGCGCGCGGACAGGCGGGCGCCCACCAGGCCGCCGAGCGCCGGGACGCCGAAGGCGAGGCCGTACTGCCAGGCCGGGAGGTGGTACTCGCCCAGCAGGAGGACAGCCAGGAGCGGGGCGGTGGCCATGATGAGGCCGCCGACCAGGATGGAGTTGAGGAACAGCCCTCGCAGGGCACGGTCGTGCAGGATGAACCGCCAGCCGACCAGAAGATCGGCGCCGCGCAGCCGGCCGGCACGGTCCTGGGGCGACGCGACGTCGCCGCCGCGAATGCGCAGGACCGCGAGCGCCGACAGCAGGTAGCTGAGGGCGTCGGCCGCGACACTGACGACCGGGCCGAGCAGCCCGACGAGCGCGCCACCGAGGGGCGGGCCCACCGCCGTCGCCGCCCAGCTCGTGGCCTCGAACCGACCGTTCGCCACCAGCAGGTGATCGCCCTGGACGAGATACTTGAGGTACGCGCCGGACGCGGCGGCGAAGGCGATGCTCGCGGTCCCGGAGAGGACCGAGACGACCAGCAACTGGCCGTAGGACAGCAGACCGTAGGCGTACGCGAGCGGGACACTCGCCATGGCCACGAACCGGAGCAGGTCCATGGCGACCAGCACCGGACGCTTCGCCCGGCGCTCGACCCACGGCCCGAGCGAGAACGCCACGACCGCCGCGACGGCCGGTCCGGCCGCCGCCAGGATCGACACGGCGAACGCCGGCGAGTGCAGGACGCGAACCGCGATCAGCGGGAACGCGCCGAAGGCGATCCACGTGCCGTACGTGCTGACCGCGTACGCCGACCACAGCCAACCGAAACTGGACCCCAACCGCGCGCCCATCCGCCCCCCTCGTGACAACCGACGTTCGGGTCCGGGCAGCACACCAGCGCCGCCGACGTCGGCGCAAACAACCAACGTCCGGGCGTGTCACAACCAACGGTTGTACGGGTGGATGATGGCCCGGTGGATACCGAGGCAGTGCGATCGTTCGTCCGGGCGGCGGAGTTCGGGCAGCTGCAGCACGCGGCCGAGGAGCTGGGCGTGACGCAGCAGGCCGTGTCGAAGCGGATCGCGGCCCTTGAACGCGCCCTCGACGTCCGGCTGTTCACCCGTACTCCCCGAGGGGTCGAGCTGACGCTCGACGGCCAGGCATTCCTCCCGCACGCCCGGGGCATCGTGGCCGGGGTGGACCGCGCCCTCACCGCGATCAGACCGGGCTCGCGGGCCCTGCGGATCGACGTTCTCGGCCTGCGGTCCGCGCAGGCCGTCGTCCTGCACGACTACTGGCGGTCACATCCGGAAACCAAGCTCGACGTGGTGACCCTGCGGGTCAACGACCCGCGCGCGGCGGTCGCCGCCGTCCAGGCGGGCGACATCGACGCCTCGTTCCGCTCGGTCACCGACCCGGCCACGCTGCCGCGCGACGTGCGGATGATCCACGCGTTCGACTCACCCCTGGAACTGCTCGTCGGCCCGCGGCACCCGCTCGCCTCCGCGCGCACACTGACACCGGCCCAGCTGCGCGGGCACCGGATCTGGGTCCCCGGCATCGCGCCGGGAAGCGAATGGTCGGACTTCTACGACCAGCTCGCCACCGACTTCGACCTGCGCATCGACGCCGCCGGCCCGAACTTCGGCAACGAGGTGCTGCTCGACATCCTCGCGGACTCCGCCGACGTGGCGACACTCGTCGGCGCGCGCGACCGGTACCTCTGGCCGACGAACCACGACCTGCGCCGCATCCCGATCGCGCGCCCGACGCTCGCGTACCCGCTCTCGCTCATCCTGCCGCAAGTGAACCCGCACCCGGGGCTCCAGGCGGTCATCGACCACGTCGCGAGCCTGGCACCACTGCCGGCGACGACGTGGCGCCCGTCCTGGGCAGCGAAACCGGGCGGCATTCCCGGAAGCTGATGGCCGCGAGCCCGCAGCACCCCGCCGGCCGACCGCACTCGCCGCGGTCGCGCCCGAGCAGGATGAACGGATGTCGAGGGCGACCGGACTGCGACGAGGGTTTCTTTTGGGGGCCGCGTCGATCCACCGGCCGTTCGTTCGACGTGTGGAGTGAGGGCCGAGGGGCGGCCCCGCCGGACGAGGAGAACAAGTTGTCGACGTACATGCTGATCATGCGAGGCACCGACGAGTCGAACGCCGCCATGATGGCCTCGATCGACGAGGCGATGGTCGCGACCCGCACGTTCATCGAGGAGATGGTCAAGGCCGGTGTCCTCCTCGCGGCCGAGGGGCTGGACGATCCGGCCCAGGGCGTCGTGGTCGACTTCGGCGGCGAGGCCCCGGTGGTCACGGACGGGCCGTACGGCGAGACCAAGGAACTGTTCGGGGGCTACTTCCTGCTCGATGTCGCCTCGAAGGAGGAGGCGGTGCAGTGGGCCAGGAGGTTCCCCGCGGTCCGCGGCTCCAAGATCGAGGTCCGGCGGGTGGCCGAGGCCGACGAGGTCCCGGCGGACAGCGCGAGCAACGGCCACCTCTGATGGGTACGGCCGACGTCGAGGCCGTCTGGCGGATCGAGTCGGCGCGGATCGTCGCCGCGCTGACCCGGTTCACGGGCGATTTCGAGCTGGCCGAGGACGCCGCCCAGGAGGCGGTGGCCGAGGCGCTGGTGTCATGGCGGCGTGCCGCCCCGGTCAATCCGGCCGGTTGGCTGATGGCCACGGCCCGACGGCGGGCCATCGACGCGATCCGCCGCCGAAGCGCGCTCCAGCAGCGGTACGCCCTGCTGGCGGTCGACGCGGCGGCCTGCCTCGTTGACGAGGACATCGACCCTGACCGGATCGACGATGACGTGCTGGCGCTGATGTTCGTCAGCTGCCACCCGGTGCTCTCCCACGAGGCCCGGGTGGCGCTGACCCTGCGCGTGGTTGGCGGCCTGTCCAGCGAGGAGATCGCCCGCGCGTTCCTCGTGTCCGTGCCGACCGTGCAGGCCCGCATCACCCGCGCCAAGAAGACGATCGCGGCGGCCCGGGTGCCGTTCGAGCTGCCGCCGGCCGCCGAGCGCCGGGAACGGCTCGGCGGCGTGCTCAGCGTCCTGTACGTGATCTTCACCGAGGGGTCGACGGCCACGTCGGGCGACCGGTTGCTGCGCCCCGACGTCGCGTACGAGGCGATCCGGCTGGCCCGTACGCTGGCCGCGCTGCAACCGGACGAGCCGGAGGTGCACGGCCTTCTCGCGTTGTGCGAGCTGACGGCCGCACGCTTTCCGGCCCGGACCGGCCCGGACGGCTCGCCGGTCCTGCTGGAGGACCAGGACCGACGGCGGTGGGACGTGTCCGCGATCCGTCGCGGGCTGACCGCGCTGGCCAGGGCGTCGGCTCGCGGGCTCGGCCCCTACGGCCTGCAGGCCGCGATCGCCGCCACCCACGCGTCGGCGCCCTCCGTCGAGGCGACCGACTGGGAGCGGATCGTCGTGCTCTACGAAGCGCTCGGCCGGGTCGCCCCCTCACCGGTGGTCGACCTCAACCGGGCCGTCGCCGTGGCCATGGCCTCGGGCCCGGCGCACGCCCTGGCCATCGTGGACGAGCTGATCGCCGCGAACCGGCTCCCCGGATCGCACCTGGTCCCGACCGTACGCGGGGAGCTGCTGGCCCGGCTCGGACGGCGAGCGGAAGCGCGCGCCGAGCTGGAGCTGGCCGCCCGGCTGTGCGCCAACCAGCGTGAACGCTCGGTGCTGCTGCGCAAGGCGTCGGAGTCAGCGAGCCCGGGACCGACCATAGATTGACACTTTTCGTTACGGCAGTGATAGTAACTGCATACCGCTCCCATCGGATCGCCTGTGGGGACCCCGCCGGGTGGTCGACGCGTTCGCCTCGACCTGGCCCGTGGCCTGCGCTGACCGCTGCGGTCGCAGCGTGAACGAACAGCCGCCACCGCCGCCGCCGGGAGCCCACCGTGACATCCGTTGGAGGGGTGCATGAGAAGGAGATCGAAGATCTACGCGGGGCTGGTGACCGTCATCGTCCCGGTTGCCTCGGTGATCATGATGCTCGGCGCGACACCGGCCGATGCCGCCGTCGGCGGTTCCGGGCCCTATCCCGCCGACTACGAGACGTCGGCCAGCCTGGCCAACCACACCATCTTCCGGCCCCAGACCCTCCCGTCCGAACGCCTCCCCATCTTCGTCTGGGGCAACGGCGGGTGCTCGGCCAACGGCCTCTCCCAGGGCAACTTCCTGCGCGAGATCGCCTCCCACGGTTTCCTCGCCATCGCCAACGGAGCCCCGAACGGGTCCGGCTCCACCACCTCCCAGATGCTCACCCAGTCCATCGACTGGGCAGTGGCGGAGAACTCCCGGCAGGGCAGCAAATACTTCAACAAGCTCGACACCACCAAGGTCGCCGTCGCGGGCTTCTCCTGCGGAGGGCTGGAGGCGTACGCCGTCTCGGCCGACCCGCGCGTCACCACGACCGGGATCTTCAGCAGCGGCCTGCTGAACGACGCCGACGACTACCAGCTCAGGAGGCTGACCAAGCCGATCGCCTACTTCATCGGCGGGCCCAGCGACATCGCCTACCCCAACGCCATGGACGACTGGGGCAAGCTGCCGACCGGGCTGCCCGCCTTCATGGGCAATCTCAACGTCGGTCACGGCGGCACCTACGACCAGGCCAACGGCGGCGAGTTCGGCCGCGTCGCGGTGCTCTACCTCAAGTGGCGCCTCAAGGGTGACACCACCGCAGGCGCCAACTTCGTCGGCCCCGACTGCGGCCTGTGCCGCAGCCAGTGGACCGTCCAGCAGAAGAACCTGACGCTCGACGGCGGCACGCCGCCCACCACGCCGCCACCCACGACACCTCCGCCCACGACGCCCCCGCCCAGCACACCTCCGCCCAGCACACCTCCGCCGACCACGCCGCCGCCCACCGGCACCCCGGCCTGCACCGCCGTCTACTCAGTCCAGGACCAGTGGAACGGCGGATTCGTCGCCACCGTGACCGTCACCGCGGGGACGTCCGCGCTCACCGGCTGGCGGGTCACCCTCACCCTGCCGAGCGGAGCTTCGGTCAGCTCGGTGTGGAACGGCGTCGCCAGCGGTACCAGCGGCACCATCACCGTCGCCAACCAGAGCTACAACGGACGACTGGCGGCAGGTCAGACCACCAGTTTTGGGTTCCAGGGCACCGGCAACGGCAGCGGCACCACCGCCACCTGCACCGGAAGCTGACGTAGGCCAGCTCTGCGGGTCGGCGCCGGGGGCGCCGGCCCGCAGAGCCGTTGTGCGCCCTTCCACTGCTGGCCGTGCGCACCCGGTCAGAGCGCACCGATCGGCATGCAAGACTGCCGCGGTGCCCTGGGAAGCTGCGATGCCGCCTCGCCCGCCCTCGAACCCCGTCGCGCTGATACCGGTCGACCGGTCGCACCGGGCGGTGCTCGGCAATCTGGGTCAGTTGTATCGCCATGACCTGTCAGAGGCGTACGGTCACGTCCCCAACGACGATGGCACGTTCAACGACCGGCCACTCGACCGGTTTCTCGCCGGCGTCGACCCCCAGCGCCGGGCATGGTTGATTACCGCGGCCGGCCGTACGGCAGGGTTCGTGATGACCACGCCGACCGAGGACGGCGGCAGGTCCGTCACCAGTTTCTTCGTCGTCCGCGCGCTGCGTCGCACAGGCGTCGGCCGTACCGCTGCCGTTCAGGTCATCGCACTGTGCCCCGGAAGGTGGAGTATCGGCTTCCAGCGTTACAACACCGGTGTCGAAGCGTTCTGGTCGCGGGTGGCAGAACAGGTCGTCGGGGACGCGTGGGAGGTCCACGACGGTGCGACTGCCGAAACGCGGCCCCCCGACACCTTTATCACCTTCACCACCTCCGGCTGACAGGATCGTCGCGGCCGGCGGGAGCTGCTCCCCGGCGGGTCATCGGCGGAGCGTGGCCGGTCGCGGCAACGGTCAGACCTGTCGCCACACCTGGAAGGTCTGCTGAACTCGCCACGTTCCGTCGGGCTGCTGTGCCTCGTTGCGCCAGCGGAACTCGTCGGCGCCGATGTCGGAGAAGGTCCACCGCAAATCACCGCCGTCGAGCACGATCTGCTCGCCGACGCGGGCGGCCCGGAAGGTGTGCGTCCGATGCCGGCCCGGCCCCACCCACGTCGAGCGCCAGATTCCCGGACCCGCCGTGGAATCGGGGAAACGCACGCTGACGCCGTGTTCGACGCCGGGCAGGATCCAGACATCGGTGGTCGCCCGACCGCCCAACGCGTACCCGAAGTGCCACTCGCCCCGGCGGACGGACGAGGACCCATCTGGGTCGTACTCGGTGCAGTCCAGTGCCCAGGAGCCCGTGAACTGTCCGAACAGGCTGAGGTCGACGCCATCGGCCGGGCCGTCCGCGAGGAAGGCGGCACCGACGGCGCGGGATGAGTCGCGAAGCATGTCAGAACGATAGCCACACCACCGAAGCGGGTGAGGTAGCTCGTGACGGCGGCCCGGAACTGGCGAATGAGCGCACGTTCGGAGAAGTCCGGTGTGAGCGAATGCCCGATACTGCTGGACGTGAGTGAAACGGCAGGCCCGGACCGCTGGAATGTGGCGAACACGGCCCTGCGGGCGGCTGCCGACCGGTTCACCGAGATGGTGGCCGCCGCGCCCTCGCCCACGGTCCTGGTCACCGACGACTGGACCCTCGCCGACACCGTCGCGCACGTGGTGTCGATCGCGGTGCTGTACGTGGCCAGACTGGAGGGCACCGAGGTCACCATCCGGGTGCCGGGCCTGGAGGACATGCTCGCCGTCACGAACGTCGACACGGTGGCCGACGTCAACAGCCACGTGCTCGCCCACTTCACCGAGCGGGAGCCGGAAGTCCTGCTGCCGCAGTTGAACACCGCGGTCGCCCGCCTCCTGGTCACGACCGCGGATCCGCGGTCGACGGTGAGTTGGCTGGGCAACGCGCGGGTGACCGCCGGCGGCCTGTTCGCCCATCTGACCAACGAGCTGCTCGTGCACGGCTGGGACATCGCGCGGGCGCTGCGCCGACCGTGGCCGATACCGGACGAACACGCCGCGCTCTACTGGGACCTGTTCATGTTCGACATGCTGCGCGACTCGTACGGGGTGCTGCTCAACACCGAGCTGCCGATGCCTCGCCACCACGTGTCGGTGCAGTTCCGATCGGCGTTCACGCCGACCACGACGCTGACGCTGGGCGACCGCAGGGTGTGGATCGCACCGCCCGACGCCCCGTTCGACGTGCGCGTGAGGTTCCAGCCCGCCCGGTTCAACCTGATGATGTTCGGCCGGATCAGCATCGCGCAGGCGATGCTGCGGCGCGACGTCGTCATCGGCGGGCCACGGCCGTGGCGGCTGCCCGCGTTCCTCCGGGTCGTCCACATGCCCAACGGTCGGCTCGCGCCGACGGGAACGGAGAGCGCCGATCGACGACGGAGCGACAGGCCGAACGGCAGCGCTGGCGACCGGTGATCGTCGTACGCCGCGACGGCCGGCCAGCTGTCAGCTGGCCCGGTAGGTGAGGTAGCGGCCCTCCGGCCAGCTGTGGAAGTTGTTGAGCTCGGTTGCCGGACCGCTGCAGTCGGGGGTCCGGTAGCCGGGCACCGAACCGAAGCCACCGCTCCAGGTGAGCATCCAGGCCGCGTCGGCCGGGACCTGGTGGCAGATGCCGTCGGGTGTGGCCAGCCTGCCGGCCACTTCGGTCGGGTAGCTCGAGTAGAAGACCAGGCCCTGGTCCGGGCTCTGAAACGGTTCGCCGGCCACCGCGGGCGACCCCGGCAGCGTCACGGCCAGCGCGGCGATCAGGACGGCGGCGAAACCCGCCGCGGTCCGGTGGGCGAATGTGCGCATGAGCGTCCTTCCCGGAACGGCGTTGAAAGAGCGGACCGAAAGCTGACTCGGTCCAGAGTCAGAGTGACACGCATCAATGTCTCAGTCCATCCGGGACGCCTTTCGACACGGATCGCGGCAGACACACGCGCTTGATCACGTCAAAGAGAAACCCTCAGGTCCCGCCCGGCCAGCTCGACGTCGGCCAAGGAAGGTCGCTGCCCGAGGGGCACCTGTGGCCCGCCTCTCGGTGACGCAGGTCGGCGGCCGGCGGCCTACGCGTGAGTGCCGCCGGTGATGCTGACCAACGCGTCGAGCAGCGGGAGCGGGTTGATGTAGTCGCGGTACGACAGGATCTGACCGTCCCGGACCCGGAACACGGCGATGACGATCTGCTCGAACGCCGCGCCGGTGGCGACGACGCTGCCGAGCGCCGCATTCACGATGTCACGGAGCGTGTCCAGGGGACATCGTAAGCGCCGCCGCGCGGGCGCGGTGTCCCGCTGCCGCGTCAGGAAACCGCTTACCCGAGGCTATTGACGGTCGTCACTGGCTGTCAGTACCGTGATGCGGGCAGCAAGAAAGCGCTTTCCGACCCTCACCGTCCGACAGGGAGCGCCCCCATGCCCAAACACCTGCGCGCGATCTGCCTCGCCCTGCTCACCGTCGCCACCGTGCTGAGCACCACCACCGCCCTGCCCGCCGAGGCCGCCCCGCGCTTCCGGGTGCTGGTCTTCTCGAAGATCACCAACTTCTACCACGACTCGATCCCGGCCGGCGTCGCCGCGATCCAGCAGCTCGGCGCCACTCACAACTTCGAGGTCGTCGCCACCACCGACGCGGGCGCCTTCACCGACGCCAACCTCGCCACCTTCGACGCCCTGGTCTTCAACAACACCAACTCCACCCCCGCCTCGGGTGACCTGCTCAACGCCAGCCAGCGCGCGGCGTTGCAGACGTTCATCCGCAACGGCGGCGGCTGGGCCGGCCTGCACGCCGCCTCGGCCAGCGAACGCGACTGGCCGTGGTACGAGGGCCTGGTCGGCACCATCTTCGACTACCACCCCGACTTCTCGGCCACCGGCGGCACGTACCCGGGCCGGGTCAAGGTCCTCGACCGCGCCCACCCCTCCACCCGCAACCTGCCGGAGCTGTGGGAGCAGAGCGAGGAGTGGTACAACTGGCGGACCAACCCGACCGGCAACGTGCACACCCTCGCGCAGATCAAGGTGCGCGACGGGATCAGCGGTCTGGACGAGGGCGTCGACCACGCGTACTCCTGGTGTCAGCGCTACGACGGCGGCCGGTCGTGGTTCACCGCCGGCGGGCACGCCAGCTCCCGGTTCAGCGAGCCGGCGTTCCTGGAGCATCTGCGCTACGGCATCGAGTGGGCCGCCGGCGCGGTCGCCGGCGACTGCTCCGCCACCAGGACCGGAAACTTCGAGCGGGTGGGCCTGGTCACCGAGAACCTCGCCGACCCCTTCGAGCTGGCCGTCGCCCCGGACCGGAAGGTCTACTACATCCAGCGCACCGGCGCGCTGAAGGTGGTCGACTCGAACACGCTCCAGGTCACCACGCTGCTGGACTTCGCCTACACCTCGGCGATGACCGACCAGTCCGACGGGCTGCTCGGGATGACCCTGGACCGCAACTTCGCCAGCAACGGCTGGGTCTACCTGCTCTGGTCCGACAAGACCCTCAAACAGCTCAACCTGTCCCGGTTCACGGTGGCGAACAACAGCGTCGCGCTGTCCTCGGAGAAGCGGCTGCTGACCGTTCCGACGTACCGCGGCGTGGGCCGGGCCAACTCGCACATGGGCGGCTCGCTGGCCATGGACGCGGCCGGTCGCCTGTACGCAGCGATCGGCGACAACACCGACCCGTTCGCCTCCAGCGGTTACACCCCCATCGACGAGCAGGCCGGCCGGGCCGCCTGGGACGCGCAGGGCACCGCCGGCAACACCAACGACCTGCGCGGCAAGATCCTGCGGATCACCCCGCAGGCCGACGGTACGTACACCGTGCCGAGCGGCAACCTCTTCCCGGCCGGCACGGCGAAGACCCGGCCGGAGATCTACGCGATGGGTATGCGCAACCCGTTCCGGATCACCATCGAGCCGCAGACGAACGCGGTGCTGGTCGGTGACTACGGCCCGGACGCCCGCGCCGCCGACCCCAACCGAGGTCCGGAGGGGACTGTCGAGTTCAACCGCATCACCGCCGCCGGCAACTACGGCTGGCCGTACTGCGTCGGCAACAACATCCCGTTCAACGACTACAACTTCGCCACCAGCACCTCCGGGGCGAAGTTCACCTGCGCGGCGCTGACGAACAACTCCCCCAACAACACCGGCCTGACCACCCTGCCGGCGGCGAAGTCGGCGCTGGTCTGGTACGCGTACTCCGCCTCCAGCCAGTTCCCGGAGGTGGGCACCGGGGGCGGCGGCCCGATGAGCGGGCCGGTCTACGACTACGACCCGGCCAACACCCGCACCACGAAGTTCCCGGAGTACTTCGACGGCAAGTGGATCACGTACGAGTTCACCCGCAAGTGGTTCAAGACGCTCTCGATCCACCGGACCGCGCAGACCTTCACCAACTCGCGCTTCGGTCCCACCGCGGTCGGCGACCTCCAGTCGATCAACGGAATCTTCGACAACATGAGCTGGATCCAGCCCTTCGAGGCGGAGTTCGGCCCGGACGGCTCGCTCTACGTCATCGACTTCGGCGAGGGCACCGGCAGCGGTCGTGGCGGCAGCAACGCCGGCGCCGGCATCTACCGGATCGACTACGTGGCCAACGGCCGACCGCCGACCGCGAAGATCGCCGCCACCCCGGACAGCGGACGCGCGCCGCTCGCGGTCAGCTTCTCCTCGGCCGGTACGGCGGCCGGTGACGGCTCGGCGCTCAGCTACGCCTGGGACTTCTCCAACGACGGCACCACCGACTCCACCGCCGCCAACCCGAGCTTCACCTACTCGACGGCCGGGAAGTTCACCGCCCGGCTGACCGTGCGCAACAGCGGCAACGGGTTGACCGCCAGCGCCGTCACCGACGTGGTGGTCGGCAACACCCGACCCACGGTGACCATCACCGTGCCCGACGGCGGGTTCTTCGACTTCGGCGACAAGATCCCCTACACGGTGATTGTCACCGACCCGGAGGACACCACCATCGACTGCGCCAAGGTGACCGTCCAGACCCAACTCGGCCACGACACGCACGCCCACCCGCTGGACGTCTACACCGGCTGCTCGGGACTGCTCGCGACCGAGGCGGACGCCGGTGACGGCCACGGGCCGGGGCAGAACCTCTACACCGTCGTCACCGCGCAGTACACCGACGGCGGCGCGGCCGGCGGCGTACCGGCGCTGACCGGCTCGACCCGGGCGCAGCTGCAACCCAAGAGCAAGGAGGCCGAGCACTTCAGCGGCCAGTCCGGCCTCACCGTTAACGACCGGACCACCGCCCGCGCCGGCAAGCGGCTCGGCGACGTCGACCACAACGACTGGGCGGCGTACGGGCCGGTGGACCTGCGCAACATCGGCTCGGTGACGCTCGGGGTGACCAACGGCGGGCTCGGCGGCGTCATCGAGCTGCGCACCGGCTCCCCCACCGGCACCCTGATCGGCTCGGCCACCATCGGCTCGACCGGCGGGTGGGACAACCTGGTCTCGCCCACCGTCACGCTGACCAACAAACCCACCGGCACCACAGTCCTGTACGTGAAGTTCGTCAACGCCGCACAGGTCGGCGGCACACCGGACCTGCTCTCACTCGACTGGCTGCGGTTCAACGGGGCCGGCGTCAAGCAGGAACCGGGCGGGACGCTGTCGCTCGCGGCCAACCCGGCCAGCGGCACCGCGCCGCTGACCACCACGCTGACCGCCACCGCGACGGCACCGTCGGGGCAGAGCATCACCGACTACGCCTGGGACTTCGGCGACAACAGCGCCGTCACGCACGGCGCGACCCTGCGGTCGACGAGTCACAGCTACACGCGCAAGGGGACCTTCACCGCCCGGGTGACGGTCACCTACACCAGTGGCGAGACCCGCTCGCTCAACCTGACCGTCACGGTCACCTGACCACGAGCCGGTGGCGGGGGGGTCATCCCGCCCGCCCGCCACCGTCGACAGCGTCAGGGCCTCCAACCGCCGGCTGGAGGTCGTCTTGCCGGACTTTCGCGATGCTCAACTCCAGTCGGCGACCGAAGAATCTGGCGAAGTCCTCCAGAGAGTCCGATCGGAGGATCTCCCCGGAGCGATCCAGAATGGCCACTGCTCCGGATGGCAGGTCGAACAGGTACCCGACGGTCACCTCGCCGCGGATGAGGATGAAGACCTGCGGCACCTCCGCCACAACAACCGTTGGAATCTCCTGCATCGACGGTCTGCGAGTCAGCCGCAACTCCGCATCTTGATGACCTGCCATGTCGTCCTCCTGGCCTCGACCGCCGTTCCGAACGTCAACCTGTCATTCCTGTAAAGCCTGTAAATATAGAAAGGGGTAGCCAGACACCTTGCGCAATCTCGGTGTTTTGCTGACCCGGTGCCGTACGAGCAGCCGCTGTGGCGACAGATCCGGGATGATCTGAGAGCCAAGATCAAGGCAGGGATCTATCCCGCTGGATCCAAGCTGCCTTCTGTGCGTCTGTTGGCGGACGAGTACGACACCTCGCACATGACCGTCAGGCGGGCCATCGACACCATGATCGAGAGTGGTGAACTGATCGGCAGGGCCGGTAGAGGGATCTTCGTATCGGCGAAACCCACCTGAGCGAACCGCAACGCAGCCACGGTGCTGTGACATATTGCCCACACCCGGGGGCAGCGGGTCCGGCAGCCGATACCTACAGTCGGGCCATGAGCACCGACACCGCCGCGCGGGTCTGGCTCCCCGACCGGGGCGCTGAGCAGATCGCGCATCCCGGGGGCAATCTGTACGCCCACCTGTGTCGCGTCAGCGATCGACTCGCCGCGCTCGGCTGCGACAGCGACGTACAGGCCGCAGGCCTCACCCACGCCGTCTACGGCACCGACGGGTTCGACCTCACCCTGCTCGATCGGGCCGATCGTGCGGTCCTGCGGGATCTGATCGGCGCCGACGGCGAGGAGCTTGTCTATCTGTACGGCGCCTGCGATCGGGAACGCAGTTGGCGGGAGCTGGCCGCGACCGGCCAGGTGTTCGACCGATTCGTGGGTCAGGTGATAACGACGAGTGGGGCTCGACGTCGGTCGCTCATCGACCTGAGCATCGTCAACGAACTGGACGTCATCGAGCACGATCGCGCGGTGGCCGAGCGGCACGGCGCCTACTTCCGGGCACTGTTCGCCTCCTGGGCCCCGGCGGCCTCCGCACCGGTCATCCACGATGCGCAGCGGGTCCTGGGGGCGTGACACCCGGACGCGTACGCGTGCGAGCCGTCTACCCCGGCACCTTCGATCCCTTCACCCCCGGGCATGTGAGCGTGGTGAACCGGGCACGCGAGCTCTTCGACGAAGTGGTCGTGCTCGTCGCGGTCAACAGCAGCAAGCGTCCGGGCACCGACGAAGTGCGGCGGGCGGGCGCTGTACGGGCCATCCTGCCGGTCGAGTGGACGTCCGTCACCGTTGTGGCCTGGAACGGGTTGACCTCCACCTACTGCCGCCGCCACGACGTGGGAGTGATCGTCCGAGGCGTGCGCAACACCACCGATTTTCGATACGAGCACCAACTCGCCGCGATGAACCAGTCGCTGGGTGTTCCCACGGTGTTCCTGCCCGCGCAGCCCGAACTGGCCGCCATGTCGTCTACCGCGGTGCGCACGCTGGGGCGCTGACGTGCCCTGGCGGGTGTGCGGCACGTGATCTTCGCGGGCCCGCCCGTTCGAGGCGGCCCCGGCGGCGCTGATCGTTTCCGCCGGCTCGTCGTAGGGAACTGCTCGGGTAGAGGCCCCGAGCGCCACCGGTGCTCGGGCTGATCCTGCCGTTGAAGTGCTCGGCCACGAAGGCCACGCCGGTCTGGCACGTGCCGTGCCAGGTCGGGGGCACGGGCATCTTCTTGGCGAACGAGGCGCTCTCCGGCCAGATGCCGGTGTCCAGGACGCCGATCACGGTGCCCGCGCCGGTGGCGGGACCGGGCTTGACCGGCTTGGTGGTGTGGTCCGAAGGCCCACCCGCTATGGCCAAAACCGCACCACGGCGATGACACCGGCGATGACGATCGCGGGCAGCACCACGTAGATCACCAGAAGCACCCACGGCAGCAGCCGGAACGCCCTGGCCATAGGGCTTTCCGGTGGGGTGTAACGGACGGGGGCCTGCAGGCCCGACCGCTCCCAGACCAGCCCGGCCGCGTCCGTGAACCGGATCCTCGCCCGCCCGACGTGTGCCGCGTGACCGGTCAGCTCGAAGCTCACGGTCTCGGACTTCTCCACGACGGCGAAGCGCCGCCCCCCGCGTGCCGTCACCATGCCCACCGCTTCCCGCCGACGGCCTGGCCAGCGGTGGGTCTCCTCCCAGGCGACGTCGACATGGACGTCGAAGATCGGGGCGGAACTGTGGTTGACGAGCGTCACCGTCGCCGGGTTCGTCGAGTCGTAGACCCTGACGCCCGTACTGTCGTCGCCCTCGAGGGTCAGCACGGGAATGACCAGGCGGGCCTGAGCCCCCTCGCGGCTCTCCTGTTCCTCTCGACGGACCCGGGTCTCGTGACGGAACAGCAGACCGGTGAAGATGACGGCGAAGGTCGACATGACCAGCCCGGCCAGGCTCCCCCAGGCCTGCATCCAGTCCGTGATCTTCGGAACTTCGGCGGCTAGCACCGGAACAGGGTAGGTACGAAACGCCGCTGTGCCTATGGGCCCGGTCAGATCGCGAAGCGGCCCTGCCGCCACTGCCAGTGGCGGCCGGCCGTCAGGTGGTCGACGATCGCCCGTTGCAGAACGGTGCGGCGCGGCAGTTGGTCGAGCGGCGTGCTCAGGGTACGGAACACGAACCGCAGCACCTCGACGTCGGCGTCCAGCCCCTCGGGCTCCTCGTAGGGCTCCAGCTCGAACCGTCGCTGGAAGCGGATGATGTTGGATTCCTCGGGGAGGTATTCCCGCAACTGCGGGTCGAGCAGCCACGAGCCGCAGGAGAACGCCGTGTAGTGCTCGTCGGGAAAGTGGCGCGGGAAGAAGGCGCGGGCCTCGTCGAGCGACGCCGAGACCGCTTGCGGGGTCAGCGGCCCCGAGTCGGGGATGTGCAGGCCGATGGCGCCGTCGCCGCGGTGGTGCTGCAACCGGCCCAGCTCGTATACGGCGCCACGCACGTGCAGCGTCAACCAGCTCTGCATGACCGGCCACCCCTCGCCGCGCATGCGCCGGTCGATGGCGAGGTTGCGGCCCAGGTCGGCGAGGGTCGCCCAGGACACGGCCTCGGGGACGTCGTGGTCGCGGTGGTACCCCCGGACGACACCGACGAGGGCGAGGTACGCGTACACGTAGAGATGCCGCCAGGCGGGGCCCCGTTCGCGCGGCAGCTCCGGGCCGGGCGGCAGCCAGACGTAGCCGCCGAGATCGGCGCGGACCAGGGCGATCGAGCGGTCGAGGAGCCAGCGTAGCTCCGGAGTCCACAGTGGCGAGTCGAGGTCGGGCCAGCCGGCCATGATCTCGGCGGCGTCGTCCGGGGGGACCGCGAGCCGGTCGAGGATCGCGAGCGCGTCGGCCTTGGCGGGCAGCGGAGCCGACGGCCGGTCGCCGGCGAGGCGGTGCACGCGCTCGACCGCCTCGACGGGCACCCCGAGCCGGGCGGCGGTGTCGTCCACATCCACCGGGCGACTCTACCGCCGGTCGACGTTGCCGCACGGCCCGCATCGCCTCGCCAGCGTCACGGAAGACGCCTCCAGAGCAGGGTGAGCATTCCGGCGAGAGCCAGGCCGAGCAGCGGGGCGACGCCGATCCCGGCGAGCGTGCAGGCGACCGCGACCAGCGCCGGCGGCATCCAGCACCAGGCCGGCACGGTCCGCGCGGTCCGGCCGCGCCGGCGGGCCGCGGCCTCGGTCGCCATCGGCACCACCAGCACCGGCAGCGCGGCGGCCAACAGGGTCAACCAGGGCAGCACGAGACGGTCGAAGCGCGCCACCGCCAGCAGCCCGCCGAGCAGCGCGACGGCGACCATCGCGGGGCGGGCCGGCACCCGCGGCGCCAGGCCGCGCACCGCCAGAGCACCGGAGTACGTCGTGGTCAGCGCCGCCGCGAAGACCGCCACCGCGACGAACAGATTCGCGTACGCCGCCAGTCCCGAACCGGCGGCGAGCAGCGCGACCACGTCCGCCGAGCCGGTTCGCAGCCACAGGCCGGCGCCCGCGAGCACCCCGAGCAGCGCGGGCCCGATCAGCAGGCCCACGCACCAGGCCAGGTCCCGCCGTCGGGCGAGGTCGACGCTGAAGTCCGGGGCGCGCAGCGCGAACACCGCGGCGTACCCGATCAGCGCAGCGGCGTCGGCGAGCCCGCCGGCGGCGACACGGACCGGAGCACCCGGTGGCGGCAGCACGGTCAGGCACCAGCCGACCAGCACCACCGCGCTGAGGGTGGTGACGACCGCGACCCGGTTGCCGAGCCGGGCCGGCGCCCAGGAGACGGCGAGGACCGCCACCTCCAGCAGCGCCGGCCCGGCCCAGCCCGGCAGGTGCGTCAGAGCGGCGAGGGAGGCGCCGCCGAGCCCGACGTTGAAACCGTTCCAGCCGATCATGGACACAGTCAGCACGGCCGCCAGCAGCAGCCGCGAGGTGTCGCCCAGGTAGGCGGGCAGCACCGCGGTAAGCGTTCCGCCGTCGCCGAGCGGCCGGCGCAGGCCGATCCGGCCCTGCCCCCACAGCAGCGCCGCCATCAGCACCCCGCCGACCAGCAGGCCGGTCACCGGCACCGGGCCACCGTGCCGGGCGGCCATCGCCGCACCGAGCACGAGGGTGGCCGGCGCGGTGCCGATGCCCAGCCAGGCGCCGACCGCCGCCGGCCACCGCCGTTCGGGAGCCTCAGACAACGTGGCGCAGGTAGCCGGTGATCGCCGCGTCCAGCACCTCCGCGCCCGGACGCGCCCACACCTCTGCGGAGAAGACCTCCACCTCGATCGGGCCGACGTAACCGGCCGCGTCCACGGCCTCGCGCAGCCGACGCAGCTCGATGCAGCCGTCACCGGGCAGCGCCCGACCCAGCAACACGCCCTCCGGCAGCGGAGTCACCCAGTCGCAGACCTGGAAGGCGGCGATCCGGGCCCCCGCGCGGGCGATCTGCGCGTACACCGTGTCGTCCCACCAGACGTGGTACGCGTCCACGACCACGCCGACCACCGCCGGGTCGAACCGCTCGGCGATGGCCAGCGCCTGGCCGAGGGTCGCGATCACGCACCGGTCGGCGCTGAACATCGGGTGCAGCGGCTCGATCGCCAGCCGCACCCCGGCAGCCGCCGCGTACGGTGCCAGCTCGCCGATCGCGTCGGCGACCCGGGCCCGAGTGCCGTCGATGTCCCGACTGCCGGGCGGCAACCCGCCGGAGACCAGCACCAGCTCGGGCGCGCCCAGGACGGCCGCCTCCTCGATGGCCCGCAGGTTCTCCGCACGCCAGTCGTCGCCGGAGAAGAAGCCGCCCCGGCACAGCGAGGTGACGGCGAGACCCGCGTCCCGGACCAGCTTCGCCGAGCGGGCCAGCCCGTACTGCGTCACCGGCTCCCGCCACAGCCCGATGCCCGGCACGTTGGCCGCCACACAGCCGGCGACCACCTCGGGCAACGGCCAGTGCTGGGCGGTCGCCTGGTTGAACGAGAACCGCTCCAAACTCATTGCTCCACACCCGCCACGGTGAAGAACGACCGCGCGCGGGCGGCGGCCAGGTCGGCGTCGGGCAGCAGCCCGGCCGCGTCGGCCAGGGTGAGCAGGGTCGCCAGGTGCGCCGGGGACCGCCCGGACTGCGCGCCGCCGACCATGGTGAAGTGGTCCTGGTGACCGGCCAGCCAGGCCAGGAACACGATCCCCGTCTTGTAGTGCCAGGTCGGCGCCGCGAACAGGTGCCGGGCCAACGGCACGGTCGGCGCGAAGATCTCGTCGTACGCCGCCAGGTCGCCCCGGTCGAGGGCCGCCAGCGCGGCGGCGGCGGCCGGCGCGATCGCCGCGAACACCCCGAGCAGCGCGTCAGAGTGGCCCACCTCGTCACCCCGGATCAGCTCCGGGTAGTGGAAGTCGTCGCCGGTGTAGAGGCGTACCCCCGCCGGTAGCCGGCGGCGCAGCGCGACCTCCCGGCCGGCGTCGAGCAGCGACACCTTGACACCGTCCACCGTGGACTGGTGCGCCTTGATCAGCTCGATGACCGTGTCGGCGGCCAGATCCAGATCGACAGATCCCCAGTAACCGGTCAGCGCCGGGTCGAACATCGGCCCGAGCCAGTGCAGCACCACCGGTTCCCCGGCGGCGGTCAGCAGCTCGTCGTACACCCGCAGGTAGTCCTCGGGGCCGCGGGCGGCGGCGGCCAGGTGCCGGCTGCACATCAGCACCGGCCGGGCGCCGGCCGCGCGGACGTCGTCGAGCTGTTCGCGGTACGCGGCGGCGACCGCCGCCAGGGTCGCCGGGCCGGCCGGCAGCTGGTCGGTGCCGACACCCGCGACGATCCGGCCGCCCACGGCGCGGGCCTCGGCGGCGCTGCGCCGGATCAGCTCCCGGGTCGCCGGATAGTCCAGGCCCATCCCCCGCTGGGCGGTGTCCATCGCCTCGGCGACCCCCAGCCCGTACGACCAGAGGTGCCGCCGGAACGCGAGGGTGGTGTCCCAGTCCACCGCCGCCGCGGCCCCCGGCACGTTCTCCGCGCCCGGGTCGGCGACCACGTGCGCGGCGGCGTACGCGATCCGGCCGGTCGCCGGGGCGGCCGGGCCGGCGAAGCCGCTCCCCCCGGCCAGCCGGTGTCGCCGCCCGCCCGGCAGCACCACGTCGGCGGCGCTCATGCGCGCAGCTCCGGAACCTGGACGCGGACGCCCTCGCGGGCCGCGCGCAGCCCCAGCTCGGCGAGCTGAACGCCGCGCGCGCCGGCCAGGAAGTCCCACTGGAACGGCTCGCCGGCCACGACGTGCCGCAGGAACGCCTCCCACTGCACCCGGAAGCCGTTGTCGAACTCCTCGTTGTCGGGCACCTCGGCCCACTGGGCGCGGAAGTCCTCGGTGACCGGCAGGTCCGGGTTCCACACCGGTTTCGGGGTGACCGCCCGGTGCTGCACCCGGCAGTTGCGCAGTCCGGCGACGGCGCTGCCCTCGGTGCCGTCGACCTGGAACTCCACCAGCTCGTCGCGGTACACCCGCACGCCCCAGGACGAGTTGATCTGCGCGATGATCCCGCCGTCGAGTTCGAAGATGGCGTACGCGGCGTCGTCGGCGGTGGCCGCGTAGGTGCGGCCGTCCTCGTCGACCCGCTCGGGCACGTGGGTGGCGGTCACGCAGGAGACCGCGTTGACCCGGCCGAACAGCTCCTCCAGCACGTAGTGCCAGTGCGGGAACATGTCGGACGTGATCCCGCCGCCGTCCTCGGCCCGGTAGTTCCAGGACGGGCGCTGGGCCGGCTGCCAGTCGCCCTCGAAGACCCAGTAGCCGAACTCGCCCCGCACCGAGAGGATCCGGCCGAAGAAGCCGCCGTCGATGAGCCGCTTGAGCTTGCGCAGACCGGGCAGGAACAGCTTGTCCTGCACGACGCCGGTGCGGACGCCGGCCGCCTCGGCGGCCCGGGCCAGGTCGAGCGCGCTGGCAGTGTCCTCGGCCAGGGGCTTCTCGGTGTAGATGTGCTTGCCGGCCTCGATCGCCTGGCGGATCGCCTTCTCGCGCTGCTGGGTGACCTGGGCGTCGAAGTAGATCTCGACGTCGTCACGGGCCAGCGCCGAGGTCAGGTCGGTGGTCCAGTCGGTGAGGCCGTGCCGTTCGGCGAGCTCGCGCAGCTTCGTCTCGTTACGCCCGACCAGGACCGGTTCCGGCCAGATGGTCGTGCCGTCGGCCATTGGCACGCCGCCGGACTCGCGGATGGCAAGCAGGGACCGGACGAGGTGCTGGCGGTAGCCCATCCGTCCGGTCACGCCGTTGACGATGATGCCGATGGACCTGCGGGTCATGGTGTTCCTTCCGTCGTGCTGGTCATGCCGATCCGCGTTCAGTGGTTGGCGGCCGCGCTGCCGAGCAACCCGCGCAGTTCGGTGGCGAGCCGGTCGAAGCGGGGGTCCGACATCACCTGCGCGTAGTCGCGGTGCGCCGGCAGCTCGACCGGGAAGGTGCGGATGATCCGGCCGGGCCGGGCACTCATCACCACGACCCGGGTGCCGAGGAAGACCGCCTCGGCGATGGAGTGGGTGACCAGCACCACAGTGGTGCCGGTCTCCCGCCAGATGCGGTGCAGCTCGGCGTTCATCTGCTCCCGGGTCAGCGCGTCCAGGGCGCCGAAGGGCTCGTCCATGAGCAGCACCGGCGGGGCGTGCAGCAGCGCGCGGCACAGCGCCACCCGCTGCTGCATGCCGCCGGACAGCTCGTGCGGCAACGCCTTCTCGAAGCCGGTCAGGCCGGTCATCTCGATCAGCTCGTCGGCGCGGCGGGCCGCCCGTGCCCGGTCCATGCCCCGCATCTCGGCCTGGAGCAGGATGTTGGCCCGCGCGCCGCGCCACTCGAGCAGCGCGGCCTTCTGGAAGACGAAGCCGATCTCCTTCTGCGGGCCGCGTACCGGGCGCTCCAGCAGCGACACCTCGCCGCTGGTGGGCTTGACCAGCCCGGCGACGATCTTCAGGAGGGTGGACTTGCCGCAGCCGGACGGGCCGACGATGGTGACGAACTCCCCCGGCTCGATGTCGAGGGACACGTCGTCGAGGGCGGTGGTCTGCGACCGCCGGGTGGTGAACCGGACGGTCACCCCGGACATCCCGATGGCGGTGCCGGTCGCTGCCGGCGCGGCGCTCACCGGGTCACCCCTGCGCCGCGTACGAGGAGTCCCAGTACGCGTTGGGCGCCCCCGGGTCCTTCAGCTCGGCGTAGCGCGACATCAGGTCGATGGTCTCGGACCACTGGGCCTCGGTGTTGACCCCGGGCGGGCCGTCCGGGCCGAGCAGCGGCAGGTTGAGGGTGAGCTGTTTGGTGAGCACCTCCGGGGCGGGCTCGTTCTCGGCGAGCGCGACCATGGCGCTCACCGCGCCGGCGGGGTCGCGGGCGGCGTCGGCCCAGGACTTCTGGGTGGCCCGGACGAACTTGCGGGCCAACTCCGGGTCCTTCTGCAGGGTCTGCGTGTTGGCGATCAGGCCGGTGCCGAGCAGGTTCATCCCGTAGTCGGCGAAGAGCAGCACGTCGACCTTCTTGCCGGTCTTGCTCTCGATGGTCGGGGCCTGGTCGTGGAAGAAGCCCATGATGGCGTCGACCTTGCCCTCGGCGAGCGCGGCGATCTTGCCGGCGGCGTCCACGTTGACCACCTTGACGTCGTCCTTCTTGAGGCCGTTCTTCTCCAGCCAGGCTGGGAAGGTCGCGTAGAGGGCGTCGCCGGGGGTGCCGCCGACGGTCTTGCCCTTCAGGTCGGCCGGGGTCTTGATGTTCTTCTCGGTGAAGAACTCGACCGAGGAGGGGCCCTTTTCCAGGTACGCGCCGAGGCTGCGCACCGGCATTCCGCTGGCCACGGACTTGAGCAGCACCGGGCTGTCGGCCCAGCCGAAGTCGGTCTGCTTCTGGGCGACCTGCTTGACCGTGTTGCCGGAGCCGTTGCCGGGCAGGATCTTCAGGTCGATGCCCTCGGCGGAGTAGTAGCCCTTCTGCAGGCCGTAGTAGAAGGGAGCGTGCTCGCCGTACGGCACCCAGTTGAGGGTGAGGGTGACCTGTTTGCTGCCGTCGGCGCCGGTCTTGCCCGTGGAGTCGTCCGCACCGCAGCCGGTGGCGGAAAGGAGCAGGGCGGCGGTGGCCAGGATGGTGGTGGCGGTGCGTTTCATCGGTGCCTCCGTGATGGGGTCGGTCAGGAGGTGGTGAGGGACACGCCGGCGCGACGGCTGGCGTGCCACGGGATGAGCAGTGCCTCGGCGATCTCGACCAGGACGAACAGGACGATGCCGATGGCGGACATCAGGATCAGGTCGGCGAACAGCAGTGGGGCGTCGAGGTTGCCGTTGGCCAGCAAGAGGACGTAGCCGAGCCCTTCGCTGGCGCCGACGAACTCGCCGACCACGGCACCGACCACGGCGAGGGTGACGGCCACCTTGAGGCCGGCCATCAGGTGCGGCAACGCGTTCGGAAAGCGGATCTTGCGGAAGGTGCGCCACGGCCCGGCGCCCATGGTGGCGGAGAGGTCGAGCAGCTCCGGGTCGGTGGACCGCAGGCCGGCCACCCCGGAGATGACCACCGGGAAGAACGCGATGAGCACGGCCAGGATGATCTTCGGGGTGAGGCCGAGACCGAACCAGACCACCAGCAGCGGCGCGATGGCGATCTTCGGGATGACCTGTGCGAACAGGACGATCGGGTAGAGCGCCTTGTCCAGGGTGCGCGAGTAGGCGATGGCGACAGCGGTGGCCAGCCCCAGCGCGGCGGCCAGCACGAAGCCGAGCACCGTCTCGTAGAGCGTGACCATGGTGTGCCGGGCCAACTCGGACCACTGGTCGGTCATCGTGGTCCAGACCTGACCGGGAGTGGGCACCAGGTAGTTCGGCACGTACTCCCGGGCGGCGACGAACCACCAGGCGGCGAAGAAGGCGACCAGCACCAGCGCCGGTCGCCACAGCGAGTCGGCGAGGGCGGCCGCGCGCCGACCGAGCGTCGGGCGTGGTGGACGGCCACCGCCAGGCGGCGGTGGCACCACCGTGGACGACGTCGGGCCGTCGACGACCGCCGGCGCACCGACGCTTCCGGGCCCGGAAGCGGGCTCGGAGGCGGCTGCCCGCGCACCGCTCGCCTGGTCGGCGGCGGCCGGCCGGCCCGCCGTGTCCAAAGAGTTCTCGGTCACGCGGAACCTCCTCGGGGGCCCGGCACGGCACTCGTGGAGCGGGCCGGTCGGCGGATCAGGCAAACGCTTTCCTGGAGCGTAGGCGGCCCCCTCACGCCGGGCAAGGCCTTTCCTCGATCTATTCGTCGATCGGCCCGGCGCCGCACGCGCCGGGCCACTTCGAGATCACCTCGACCTCCCGAAGACGGCTGTCGGGACACCCCGACGTCAGTGTTCGAGGAGATCAGAACAGTCCAACCTGGACCGACGGCGCCGTCAGCCGCCAGCCGGGTAGGTGTCGAGGAGGCCGCACATTCCGAGCCGGCCCCGCTCGACCGGCTCGGTCACCGCGTACACCCCGGCGTCGCCCAGGTGCCCGGGATCCCCCCGCCCCAGGGCGTCGAGCTGCACGGCGGTGTCGGCGGCGGCACGGCCGGCGCCGGACTCCCACCGCTGCCGCCAGCGCGTCAGCAACGGCCGGCGCAGCGCGATCGCGGCGGCGTGGAACGCGGCCAGCGCCGCCGGCCCGCCGGACCGCAGCGCCGAGAAGCCGGTCACCGCCAGATCCCGCCGCCGGTACGCGGCGCGCACGTCCGCGCCCGGCGCTCCCCCGCCGGGCAGCGCCGCCGCCGCGGCGTACGCCGCCGGATCGGCCAGCACCTCGGGTGGGAAGGTCAGCACCGCGTCGCCGGCCTCGGGCAGTCCGCTGTTCTGCATGAGCACCACGATGCTCAGCCCGCCCCCGTTCACCAGGCGGTGCACGGTGCCCGGCTCGAACCAGACCACCACCCCCGGCCGCAGCGGCGTCTCCCGGAAGCCGGCCGTGGTCAGGGTCTGCACCGCGCCCTCGCCGTCGGTCACCACGTACCCCTCGGTGCAGCACAGGTGCACGTGCGGGGTGCCACCGACCACGCCGTCCGGCGCGACCGTGTCGTAGACGCGCAGCCGGGAGACGCCGATCCCGCCGGGAAGCGCCGCGAAGCGATCGGACATGGCCGGGCCTCCCTGCGGGAAAGGGCTTTCTCTGCGGTACGGTGACGCTAGCCGGCGCGGCGAAACGCCGTCAACAGACCGAGGGGGCGGGCCATGGCGACCCTGTCCGACGTGGCGCGGCGCGCGGGCGTCTCACCCGCCACCGCCTCCCGCGTCATCAACGGCAGCAGCAAACCGGTCACCGACGAGCTGCGCGAACGGGTGCTCGCCGCCGTCGCCGAGTTGCAGTACGTGCCCAACGCGCACGCCCAACTGCTGGCCCGCTCGCACCGCAGCGCGGTCGGCGTGATCGTGCACGACGTCTCCGACCCGTACTTCGCCGAGATCACCCGAGGGCTGCAACGGGTCGCCACGGACCAGGGCCGGCTGCTGATGATCTGCAACAGCTACCGCGACCCGGATCGCGAGCTGGAGTACGTAGAGCTGCTGCGCGGCCACCAGGTGGCGGCGCTGATCCTGGCCGGCTCCGGCTACCACGACGAGGCGTTCACCCGGCACCTCAACGAGAAGCTCGCCGCGTACGAGGCGACCGGCGGGCGGGTCGCGGTCATCGGCCGCCACGAGCACTCCGGCGACGCCGTCATGCCGGACAACCGGGCCGGCGGTCACCTCGCCGGTCGCGAACTGTGCGAGCTGGGGCACCGGGCGATCGGCGTGGTCGCGGGCCCCCGCATCCTCACCACCACCACCGATCGGCTGGCCGGGCTCAAAGAGGCCCTCGCCGAGCAGGGCCGCGAGCTGCCCGAGCGCCGCATCCGGTACGCCGAGTTCGACCGCGACGGCGGCGCCGAGGCCACCGCCCGGCTGCTCGACGCCGACCCCGGGCTGACCGCGATCGTGGCCCTCAACGACTCGATGGCCATCGGCGCCCTCGCCACCCTGCGGGCCCGCTCGCTGGCGGTGCCGCAGCAGGTCTCCGTGGTCGGCTTCGACGACATGCCGATCGCCCGGGACGTGACACCCGCGCTGACCACCGTCCGGCTGCCACTTGTCGACATGGGAGTCCGGGCGATGTCCCTGGTGCTTGGCGCGGAGGCGCCGGCGCCCCGGGTCGAGGTGCTCCCCGCCGAGCTGATCCGCCGCGACACGTCCGGGCCGGCGCCGGAGCATCGGCGCGAGACGGCAGGGTCGGCGCCCCGCGCCCGGCGGGCCGACGCCGCCTCGTGACCCGGGTCAGCCCCGCGGCGTCCCGTCACGACGGTCGACGGGGCGTACCGGTCCGCGGATGGAGGACGAGCGGGAGCACCCGGCGGCGCTGCTCGACGAGGAGATCACCGCGCTCGGCCGGAACTGACCACGCACGGCGCGGGCCGCGCGGGTGGCGGCCGACGCGGGGTCGGCCGCCACCCGGGTGGGTCAGGGCAGGTCGATCGGGCGCAGCACCCGGTCCACGGTGTGCGCGATCTGCCGGTTGCCCTTGTTGACGTCGAACGCGACCACGCGTGCGTCACGGTCGTTGGTGTCGGCGTCGACCAGCCGCAGCTGGCGGAAGATGTGCCAGTAGGTGCGGACGTCGACCTCGACGGTCGGGCCGAGGGCGGTGGTCAGCTCCGCGCCGTCGGCCTTGAGGGCCGCCCGGCGGTCGATGGTCGCGCCCGGCACGACGTGGTAGAGCAGCACCGTCTCCACGGTGTCGATGCCCAGACCGGCGACCGCCGCGAACGCGGCGCTCTCACCGGGCAGCTTCCGGGCGTGGGTCAGCTCGCGCACCAGCTGCTGGAACGCGGCGTCGTTGGGCAGGAACGCGGTCAGTGCGACGGTGCCGTCCGTGAGCACCTTCACCGGCGAGTTCGGCTTGGCCTCGAGCACCGCCAGCACGGCCGCGGTCAGTACGTCGAAGTCCCGCGAGTTGCGGTCGAAGCCGCTCGTGTCCTTCGTGAGCACCTGGGCGAGCGACTTCGTGCCGAGCGGCTTGGCCTTACCGGTCGCCTGGGCCGGCACGGCCACGGCGGTGGTGGCCAGCGCGGTGGCCACGGCGCCCACCGCCATCCGGGCGGCGAATCGTGCGATCTTCATCAACGGGCCTTTCGTCGAAGCGACGGATCCGTGACGTCTCGTCACGACACATGCTTCGCGGCCTGCACACCGCCCGGATGCAGCCACCGCCGGGAAAGTTCGACAGTCGAAATCCGCTGTCCCCACCCGGAGCGCCGCGCGTAGCCTGCGCCGGTGCTGATCCGCGAGTTCGACGACCAGGACTGGTCGCAGGTGTGGCCGATCATCGAGGAGGTGGTCCGGGCACAGGAGACCTTCCCCTACGACCCGGACATGACGGCGGACACGGCGTACCGCATCTGGGTGGAGGCCCCGCCCGGGCGGACCGTCGTCGCGGTCGACGGCGAGCGGGTCCTCGGCACCGCGAAGATGGGCACCAACCGGCCCGGGCCGGGCGCCCACGTGTCCACCGCCAGTTTCCTGGTCGCCGCCGACGCGCGCGGCCGGGGCGTGGGCACCGCGCTGTGCCGCGACGCCCTGACCTGGGCACGGCGACGGGGGTACGCCGGCATGCAGTTCAACGCCGTGGTGGAGACCAACCGATCGGCGGTCGAGCTGTACCGCAGGGAGGGCTTCGACGTGGTCGGCACGGTGCCGGGCGCGTTCCGCCACCCCACCCTCGGCCGGGTCGGCCTGCACGTCATGTACCAGGAGTTCTGACCGCCCCGCCGGTGGTCAGCCGGCCTGACCCACCGGGACGGCCGGAGGCGACAGACAGGGCTGCGCGCCAGCTGTGCGGATCGGGGTGAACAGCCCGCCGACCGCGACCAGCAGGCAGCCCGCTCCGGCCACGAACGCGACAGCCGCGACGCCGTACCGGCCGGCGGTCCAGGTCAGGATGGCGGCGCCGGCCGGTCCGAGGGCGTAGTGCGTGCTCCAGAACGCCGAGGTGACCCGGCCGAGCAGATGGTCGGGGGTGATCTCCTGGCGCAGTGACATCGAGCAGATCCCGCTGACGCTGAGACAGCACAGGTAGACGGCGGTCAGCGCGGTGACCGCCGGCACGCTCGTCGCCATGCCGGCGCCCGCCACCGCGAACCCGCAGACGGCGTGCGCGCCGATCCAGGTGGCGCCGAAGCCGCGCCGACGACGCAGCGGGGCCACCAGCAGCGCCCCGGCGACCGTGCCCAGCGCCGCCAGGCCGAGCACCGTGCCGACCGTGCGCTCGGTGCCGCCGAGGTCGTGCGTCACGTGGTAGATCAGCACATCGGTGAAGCCGTAGGTCAGGAAGATGAACACCGACAGCAGGACGGTCAGCGCGCGGAGCACGGGCTGTCGCCACAGGAACCGCGCCCCGGCCAGGAACTCGGCCAGCGGGCGCTCCCGGGGCACCGGCGCGACGTCGGCGGCCTGAGCCCGGCGCAGCCGGACCAGCCGGAGGCCGGCGGCCGAGAGCGCGAAGCTCGCCGCGTTGACGGCGATGGCGACCGCCGGGCCGAAGCGGGCCGACACCACACCGGCGAGCAGCGGCCCGAGAACGGCGGCCGCCGCGAACGTCGCCTGGAGCCGGCCGTTGGCCTCGGTGAGCCGGTCGGAGTCGACGAGGTTGCGCACCGCGGTCACCGCCGCGACCTGGAACAGCATCCCGGCCGCCTCGCAGATCGGCAGCACGACGAAGAGCAGCCAGACCTGCGGGCCCGCGAGCCAGGCCAGCGGCACCAGGGCGTAGAGGACCAGACGGGCCAGGTCCGCGACGATCATCAGCGTACGGCGGTCGTACCGGTCGACCAGCACCCCGCCGAAGATCCCCGCGACCACGGACGCCGCGCCCGCGACGGCGGTGAGCAGGCCCATCTGCGCCACCGACCCGGTCGCCTGCAACACCAGCAGCGGCACCGCCAGGTAGGCGAACGCGTCACCGGCCGCGGAGAGCGATTGCGCGATCCAGTACGTGCCGAAGGAGCGGTCCCGCCACAGCGGAGCCCGCTGAGGGCTGGCAGCTCGGCTCATCCCGCCGAGGGTAGTGGCCCTCGTAGCGCCATGCTGACCGTCACACCGGCGCCGCCCACCACGTCTGGTCGAAGTGAGACGGCCCCGGGAAGGGCTCCCGAGGCCGTCTTGAGGCGTACGCGAAGGGGGTCAGCCCTGGCGCAGCGGCGCGAGCGCGGTGCTCCAGGCCACGACCTGGTCGAGGGTCGGGCGCGTGGGAACGGCCGACTGAGCGAGGCCGAGCCCTCGACGTGGCGACCACCGCTAGGCGTTGGCCACCAGCCGCCAGCGGTTGTCCGCGCTGCCGTTGTCGGAGTCCTGTACGGCCTGCGCGCCACGCGCGGTGGAGCCGTTGAGGATGCCGAGCAGCTTGCCGCTGTTGACGTTGCGGATCTTGTAGGTGCCGTCGCCGTTGTCCACCAGGGTCCACCGGTGGTCGGCGGTGCCGTTGTCAGCCCACTGCAGGACGCGGGCGTTGTCGGCGGTGGACATGTTCTCCACACCGAGGACCTTCCCGCTGTTGACGTTGCGGAACCGGACGGCGTTGCCGTCGGTCACCACCACCCAGTTGTGGTCGGCGGTGCCGCTGTCGTCCCACTGCAGAGCCAGCCCACCGTCGGCGGTGGACATGTTCTGGATGCCGAGCACCATCCCGCTGCCGACGTTGACCAGCCGGTGGCTGCCCCCACCGCTGCTGCCGCTGGTGTTCCAGTAGACGGTGTAGTTGAAGCCGTGGGCGTCCTGGAACGGCCCGAGGTTGACGGTGGACCCGTTCGCGGTGGCGGTGAACGCCAGCGAGCTGGTGCTGGTCCGGGCGATGGACGAGACGTTGAGTGCCGGCGGCGCGCTCAGCGTGGTGTTGCCGTAGTTGCCGCAGAGCACGCTCGGGCCGTAGGTGACGGCGGCGACGCTGGGGTTGTCGTTGGTCGGCTGCACGACGACACGCATCGGCAGACGCACGGTGATGGTGTCTCCGGCCGCCCAGGTACGCGTGACCGTGGCGTAGCTGCCGGGCGTCGTGGCGACGGACTGCGCCACACCGTTGACGCTGATCGTCGCGCCGCTGGTCCACGCCGGAATGCGGACGCGGACGCTCCACGAGCCGCTCATCGTGCCGCCGAGGGTGAGCGTGGTGGTGTCGCTGACCGGGTACGTGGTGCTCTGCGTGACCGTGATGCCCCGCTGCGACCAGGTCAGCTCCGAGGGCACGAACAGGTTCACGGTCAGCGTCGTGCCGCTGTAGAAGTAGATGGAGTCCATCAACTTCGTGTTGATCTCCACGCCGGTGCCCTGGCAGCACCAGAACGAGTTGTAGTCGGTGCTCCAGGTGCCGCCGCCCCACGCCGGGCCCACGCCCCGCCGGCCACCCGGCTTGAGCGGGGTGAAGTAGGTGATGTGCCCGTGGCTGTCGGCCGGGTTCTGCGCGCCGATCAGGTGGTTGATCGTGGCGCGCTCGTAGTAGTCGAAGTAGTCGGTGCGGTTCGGGTCGAGCAGCCACAGCTCCCGCGTCAGCTTGAGCATGTTGTAGGTGTTGCACTGCTCGCAGGTGTCGTTGCTGAGGTACCCGGCGATCGCGTTGGGCGCCCGGAAGTGCTCGGCCTGGCTGTTGCCGCCAATGACGTAGGAGTGCGCGCCGACGGTGATGTTCCACGCGTTGCTGGCGATGTCCCGGTAGCGGGTCGTCCCGGTGGCCTTGAACTCGCGGGCGGCGCCCACCCACTTGGGCACCTGCGTGTTGGCGTGCAGTCCGTTGAGCTGGTCCTGGTTGGAGGCCAGGGGGTTGAACACGGCGGCATGGTCGAACCGCTGGGCGGTGGTGAGCCACCGGGTGTCACCGGTCTGCTGGTAGATGTCGGTCAGCACCTCGTTCATGCCACCGAACTCGGTGCCGAGCATCGACTGCATCTGGCTGGAGCTGAGCCGGGACGTGCGGGTGTCGACCCAGCCGGCGAGGGCCAGCAGCACCGTACGGGCCTGGGTGTTGCCGGTGTAGCGCCAGACGTCGAGCAGACCGGCGAGCGTCTTGTGGATGCAGTAGTAGGGCACGTTGCCGTTGGACAGCGTCCGTGCCCCGAGCGCGGTGAAGTCGGACTCCGGGAAACCGGAGAGGTATCCCGACCCGAACCCGGCCGCGCCGTTGTTCGCCTGGCACTTGGCCATCTCGGCGACCATGTAGTTCGCCTTGTCCCGGCAGGTGGTGTCGCCCAGCACCGCGTACGCCTGGGCCCACGCGGTCAGGAAGTGCCCCTGCATGTGGGTCCGGAACGGGAAGTTCGGCGCGTCCCAGCCGCCGTTGGTGGCGGCGCCGTTGGTGGAGAGCCGGTGGTTGGCGCGGAAGTTGTAGAGCATCCGGTCGACGTCGACGACGCGCAGGTAGTTCAGGGTGCGGGTCTGGTTGTCCAGCCAGCGGCCGGCGGTCAGTCGCACCTGACCGAACTCGAAGGGGTAGGCACCGACGCCGATGTCCGACCGCGCTGGCGGGACCACGGCAGCGGCGGCGGGGCCCGCGCCGAGCGTCGTGGCTCCGGTCGCGGAGAGCACGGCGGTGGCGCCGGCCGCCTGCAGCACGCGGCGTCGGCTGAGGGGCAGGGACGACATGGGACCTCCAGATGAGCGCTACCGGCGACGGGGCGACAACCGGGCGGGACGGGCTCGGTGGGATGCAGGGGTCCGAACGTTAGCGTTCACATCCGTGTCCGGCATGTTACGGCCCACTGACCCACGAATTCAAGATGGTAACTGTATTCGTACGCCGTACACCTGTGCGCGAGCTTGGGGAACCGGCGCGGTGAAGGGGATGCGGTATGGCGTGTCACCTCGTGTTATCGATAACACCGAAGGAATACTGCAAGATCGGTCCCGGGTCGGCGCACCCCAAAACGGGATGCGCGCCGACGGGCGCCGCTGGTGGAATCTCGGGATGAAGCATGATCTGGTGCGTCCCCCGAAGGCACGACCGGGTGACCACATCGCGGTCCTGTCGCCGTCCTTCGCCGCGGCCGGCGCCTATCCCGAGATCCACGAGCAGGCCATGCGGCGGCTCGCCGACCTGACCGGCCTCGTCCCGGTCGAGTACCCGAGCACCCGCACGGTCGGCGCGAGCGCGCAGGCGCGCGCGGCGGACATCAACGCCGCCTTCGCCGATCCCCGGGTACGCGCCATCCTCGCCGTCGTCGGAGGCGAGGACCAGATCACGGTCATCCCCCACCTGGACGCCGACCTCGCCCGCGCCGACCCGAAGCCCTTCCTGGGCACCAGCGACAACACCAACCTGCACCAGTGGCTCTGGGGACTCGGCATCGCGAGCTTCTACGGCGGGTCCTCCCAGGTGCACCTCGGCCCCGGGCCCGCCGTGGACGACATCCACGCCCGGTCGCTGCGGGCCGCGCTCCGCACCGGCGAGCGGTTGGAGATCACCGATCCGGGCGAGTCCGAGGACATCGGGGTCGACTGGGCCGACCCACGGGCGTTGCAGTCGTTCGGAGAACGCGAACCGACGGCGCCGTGGACCTGGTACGGGCCGCGCCGCACGGTCACCGGCCCCAGCTGGGGTGGGTGTCTCGAAGTCCTCCAGTGGACCCTCACGGCGGGACGCTTCCCGTTTCCTCCGGAGGTTCTGCGCGGCGGCGTGCTGATCATCGAGACGTCGGAGAAGCTCCTTCCCGCCCGCGAGGTCGGTTGGATCGTGCGGTCGCTGGGTGAACGCGGTCTTCTCGACGCCGTCGACGCGGTCCTGGTCGCCCGTCCGCCGGTCTCCGACCACACCCGCCGACCCGCCGCCGAGGAGAGGGCGCGCCTACGCGAGCAGCAGCGCGACACGGTCGTCGACGTGATGAACCGCTACAACCCGGAGGCGGTCGTCTGCGTCGGCGTCCCGTTCGGCCACACCAAGCCGCAGTGGATCCTCCCCCACGGCGGCCCGATCACCGTCGACGGTGTGGAACGTCGGATCTTCGCCGACTATCGCTGAGGTATGCCGCACGTCCGCGTCCCGGCCGGCGGACGGACTCTCGGAGCCTGCCGGGACGCGGACGGCGTCAGCGGGCCGGAGCGTGGGCGGCCAGCGGATTGGTGAGGGTGCCGACGAACTGCAGGGCGGCCGACGGGTCGGCCAGGTCGATCATCTGCTGGTTGTCGCGCAACTGGAGGCGGTTGAGGCAGGACAGCGCGAACTCGGGGGCGAACAGGTCGTAGTGGCGGACCCGCTCGGCCAGGTGCGGCACCCGCTCGAAGTAGTCGGCGGCGCAGGCCGCGACCGTGCCCCAGAAGGCGTCCTCGGTGAGCACGCCGGCCTCGACGAGCACCGCGTTGAGGTGGCGCAGGAAGCAGTCGACCACGTCGGTGAAGATGGTCAGCAGCTTGGTGTCGTCGGGCACCTCGACCCGGATCCGCTGCACCTCCGCCGGCAGCTCGACGTCGGCGCTCAGCACCGCGATCTCCTCGGCGATGTCCTTGAAGATCACCCGCTGGACGGTGTCGTGCTCGTCGAGGACCAGGATGACGTTCTCGCCGTGCGGCATGAAGGCCAGGTCGTGGGCGTAGAAGCTGTGCAGCAGCGGGGTCAGGTAGGCGTCCAGGTAACGGCGCAGCCACACCTCGGGCGCCAGGCCGGACCGGTCGATCAGGGCCGCCGCCAGTGAGCCGCCGTCGTCGTCGACGTGCAGCAGCGCGGCCATCGTGGACAGTCGCTGCCCCGGGGCCAGGCCGGGCACCGGGCTCTCCCGCCACAGCGCGGCCAGCATCTTGCGGTACGGGGAGGTGCGCTCGGTGGCCGCCTCGTACTGCCGGTGCCGGTAGCCGACCGCGGCCCGCTCCCGGATGACGGTCAGCCCGGTGCCGGTCAACACCTCGTCGCCGGCGATCAGGTCGGCCAGCCAGTCGTTGATGGCCGGGGTCGCGGCCATGTACGCGGCCGACAGCCCCCGCATGAAGCCCATGTTCAGCACCGACAGAGCGGTCTTGACGTAGTGCCGGCCCGGCTCGGTGACGTTGAAGAAGGTCCGGATGGACTGCTGCGCGAGGTACGAGTCCGGCCCGGGACCCAGGTGCACCAGCCGACGCTGGGCCAGCTCCCCCGCGAACGTCACGGCCAACTTGTTCCACCACTGCCACGGGTGCGCCGGGATGAGGTGGTAGTCGGCGAGGTCCAGGCCGAGGTCGGCCATCGTGGCGGCGAAACGGGCCCGGGTCTCGGCGTCCAGCTCGCCGGAGATGAGCGTGTCGTAGTCCAGGTCGGTGGCGCTGCTGAACGTCGAGTGGTCCCGGTGCGCGGCCAGCCACTCCAGGCGTACGGGCGTGGCGGCCTCGGGGGCGTAGCGGTGGTACTCGTCGACGCCGAAGCCGAGCCGGCCGTTGTTGGCCACGAAGCAGGGGTGGCCCTCGGTCATCGACGTCTCGATGGTCTGGAAGTCCGCCCCGGCCAGCTCGGCGGCGCTCGGCAGGGACTGGGCCAGCTTGTACGCGGTACCGGCGAGGGTGGAGGTGATCTCCTCCAGGTAGACCGGGAGCACCCGCGCGGACAGCCCGAGGGTGCCGCGCAGCTCGACGATCAGGTCCACGGCGTCCGGCGGCAGCGCGACGCCGTCCCGGTGCCGGGTGATGCTGTCGGCGTCGACCTGCCAGTGGGCCAGGGCGAGCACCCGGGCGACGAACCGGTACGTGACGGCGCCGTCGTCGCTGCGGACCTCGTACCACTGCCGGTCGTCGGGGCCGGGCACGGGCGCCGGGGTGAGCAGCCGTTCGTGGGTGAACTCGGCGAGCGCCTTGCGGACCAGCATCCGGTTGGCCCGCGCCCAGCGCGTCGGGGTGAGGTGCGCGACCGGGTCGCCGGGCGCGGCCTGGCCGGCGACGGTCGGCGGGGTGGGGACGGCGGTGGTGGTCACGCCGGGGCTCCTTCGGTTCGGGTGGCGGCAGCGGACTCGGCGGCGGCGGTGTGTCCGGCGTGCTCGGCGGCGGCCTCGAACTGGGCGCGGGTGCAGACGCTGAGCAGCGCGTCCTTCTCCGGCTTGGCGATCGGGCCGACGACCTCGAAGCCGACTGCGGCGTTCAGCGCGTGCACGGCGGTGTTGCGCACGTCCGGCTCGACCACCACCCGCCGGGTCGCCGGGTCGGCGAAGAGCCAGGCCATGACGGTACGGATCACCGCGCGGGTGAAACCGTGCACGGGAGCGCCGGCGGGCGCGCACAGGAAGTGCATGCCCACGTCACCGGGCTGGTGGTCGTAGAGGCCGACCAGTTCGACGTGGGCCGGATCGTAACGCTCGGCCAGGAAGGCGGGACCCCCCCGCCACAGGCCGAGGTACGCGTCGTGGTGCGGGTGCGCGGCGATGCGCCGGTACTCCTCGATCACCTGGGCCTCGTCGGCGTCCTGCATCAGCCAGAACGCCGCCTTCGGGTGGGTCACCCAGCCGTGCAGCAGCGCGGCGTCGGCCTCCGGATCGAGGGTACGCAGGGCGAACGCGCCGAGCCGGTCGTCGACGCGGGTGAAGACCACGCTCACGAGATCACCCCGAACTCCTGGAAGGTGATGCTCTTCTCGATCGGGTAGTGCTCCCGGCCGAGCAGCTCGCGGATGATCCAGGAGTTGCGGTACGCGCCCATGCCCAGATCCGGCGAGGTGATGCTGTGCGTGTGGGTGCCCGCGTTCTGCAGGAAGATGCCCCGCCCGCTGTGGTCGATGCTGTAGTTGCGGGCCACGTCGAAGCGGCCGTGCGCGTCCCAGCGGATCCGTTCGCGCACCGGGGCCAGGAACTCCGGCACCCGGTAGTGGTAGCCAGTGGCCAGCACGAGTCCCTCGGTGCGCAGGGTGAAGTCCCGCTCCTGCTCCACGTGCCGCAACCCGAGCGTGTACGCCCCGTCGCGGTGCGCGGCGTCGACCAGCTCGGTGTTGGTCAGCAGCCGGGTGCGCGCCGGCCCGTCGACGCTGTGCGCGTAGAGCAGGTCGAAGATGTCGTTGATCAGGTCGGCGTTGATTCCCTTGAACAGGCCCTTCTGCTCGGCCTCCAGCCGGTAGCGGGTCGCCTCGGGCAGCGCGTGGAAGTAGTCCACGTAGTCCGGTGAGGTCATCTCCAGCGTCAGCTTGGTGTATTCGAGCGGAAAGAACCGGGGCGAGCGGGTGACCCAGTTCAGCTGGTAGCCGTACCGGTCGAGGTCGCCGAGCAGATCGTGGTAGATCTCGGCGGCGCTCTGCCCGCTGCCCACCACCGTGATGCTGCGCTTGGTGCGCAGCGCGTCCCGGTGCTCCAGGTAGCGCGAGTTGTGCACGGCGTCCCCGCTCAGCCCGGCGACGGCTGCCGGCAGGTGCGGCGGAGTGCCGGTGCCGAGCACCAGGTGCCGGGCCCGGTAGGTGACGCTCTCGGACCCGCCGGTGGTGGCCCGCACCACGTACCGCTCGTCGGCGCTGTCGTACTCCACTGTGGTCACCGTCTGGCCGAAGCGCAGGTTCGGCAGCTTCGCCGCCGCCCACCGGCAGTACGCGTCGTACTCGCTGCGCAGCGGGTAGAAGCTCTCCCGGATGTAGAACGGGTAGAGCCGGCCGATCTCCTTGAGGTAGTTGAGGAACGAGTACGGCGAGGTCGGGTCGGCGAGGCTCACCAGGTCGGCGATGAACGGGGTCTGCAACCGGGCCGACTCCAGCAGCATGCCGGGGTGCCAGGCGAGGCTCGGCCGGGCCTCCAGGAACACCCCGTCCAGCTCGTCGATCGGCGCGGTGAGGCAGGCCAGACCCAGGTTGTACGGGCCGAGCCCGATGGCGACGAAGTCGTGGGTGGACATCTTCTTCTCCAGGCGCGGATTCGGGGTCAGCCGACGGGGCAGGTCAGGTCGGCGGCGGTGTTGTCGCGCACGTACCGGCCGGCGTGGCCGGCGATCAGTTCGAGCACGTGGCCGACGTCGTCGCCGGTCGTGGCGGGGTTGAGCAGCGTGAACTTGAGGAAGTGCCGGCCGTCCACCCGGGTGCCGGCGACCACGGCGAGGCCGGAGGCGGCCAGCGCCTCCCGGGCGTACAGGTTGGCGGCGTCGGCCAGCTCGCGACCCGGGCCGGTGGGCAGGTAGCGGAAGACGACGGTGCTCAACTGCGAGCGGGTCACCACCTCGAAACGCGGGTCCTCACTGACGAGCTGCCAGGCCTCGGCCGCCCGGTCGACCACCTCGTCGAAGAGCGCACCGAGCGCGTCCGGGCCCATCACCCGCAGGGTCAGCCAGAGCTTCAGCGCGTCGAACCGGCGGGTGGTCTGCAGGCTCTTGTCGACCTGGTTGGGGATCTGCTGCTGCACCATCCGCGCCGGGTTGAGGTAGTCGGCGTGGTACGTGGCGTGCCGCAGTGCCCGCCGGTCGCGGACCAGCAGGGCGCTGGAGCTGACCGGCTGGAAGAACGACTTGTGGTAGTCGACGGTCACCGAGTCGGCCCGCTCGATGCCGTCGAGCAGGTGCCGGCGTGTCGGCGAGACGAGCAGCCCGCAGCCGTACGCGGCGTCGACGTGCAGCCAGACGCCCGCCGCCGCGCAGATCCCGGCCAGCTCCGCGAGCGGGTCGATGGAGCCGAAGTCCGTGGTGCCGGCGGTGCCGACGACCGCCATCACGACCAGTCCGGCCTGCCGGCACCGGGTGATCTCGTCGCGGACGGCGGCGGGCCGGATCCGCCGCTGCGCGTCGGTGGGCACCGCGATCACGGCGTCCGGGGCGAGGCCGAGGAGCTTGGCGGACTTCTGCACGCTGAAGTGCCCGGCGGCGGACGTGAGCACGCGCAGCCGGGGCAGCAGCTCCATGCGGGCCGCCGGGGTGGTCGCCGCGGCGCACGCCTCCTCCCGGGCCAGCAGCAGCGCCTGGAGGTTGGACTGGCTGCCCCCGCTGGTGAACACGCCGTCGGCGTCCGGGCCGAGGCCGACCCGAGCGGCGGTCCAGTCGATCAGTCGACGCTCGATGAGCGTGGCGCCGGCGCTCTGGTCCCAGGTGTCCAGAGAGGAGTTCACCGCGCTCAGCACCGCCTCGCCGAGCAGCGCCGGGATGACCACCGGGCAGTTGAGGTGCGCCAGGTAGCGGGGGTGGTGGAACCAGACGGCGTCGCGCAGGTAGACGTCCTCCAGCTCGTCCAGGGCCGCGCAGGCGTCGCCCAGGGGCCGGTCCAGGTCGACGGTGTTCACGAGGGGGGCCAGCTCGGCCGGAGCGACGCCGGTGGCGGGCCGGTCCACCGTGGCGACCCGGCGGGCGACCCGGTCGACACCGTCGGCGATCGCCCGCCGGTACTGCTCGACCGAGCCGCCGTGCAGCAGCTGCGCCCGCGCCGCGGGCAACGCGCTTGTCGACACCGGTGGTGGAGCGGCCTGCGCGCCGGTCGGCACGGGCGGGTCGGTCTCGACGGGGTACGTCGGCACGGTCACGGGATGTCCTCCACGTTCTCGACGATGGGCAGCCGGAACCCTCCCCCGGCGCGTCCGCGCGCCGGGGGCCGTGCTGCGGGTGTGGTGGGTCGCTACTCAGGCGGTGGCGCCGGCCAGCGCCGCGGCGCGCAGGTCCTCCTCGGACAGCCCGCGCCGCCAGTAGCCGGCGAAGGTCACCCGTCGACGGTCGAAGCCGCGCTCGCCGACCAGGTGCCGGCGCAGCGCCCGCACCACGCCGGACTCGCCGGCGATCCAGGCGTACGGGTTACCGGCGGGCAGCCGGGCGGCGCGGAGCGCGCTGACCAGCAGGTCACTGCCGGGTGTGGTGCTGCCGCGCACGATCCAGCGGATCTCCGCGGCGGCCTCGGTGGGCAGCTCGGTGATGTCCGCGGCGTCCGGGACCTCGATCCAGGCGCGGACCCGGGTGCCGGCGGGCAGCCAGGCCAGGATTCCGGCGGTGGCCGGCAGCGCGGTCTCGTCGGCGACCAGCACCACGAGGTCGGTGTCGTCCGGCGGGCGGAAGCAGACGCTGCGGTTGTCGTACACCGCCGGGCCGAGCAGCAGCACCCGGTCGCCGAGCCCCGCCAGGCTGGCCCACCGCGAGGCGGGACCGGTGCCCCCGTGGCCGACGAAGTCGATGTCCACCTCGCCGGCCGCCTGGCGGTGCGCCCGGATGGTGTACGAGCGCATGACCGCGCGGACGTCCGGCGCAAGGGCCCGCCAGGCGCCGAACCAGTCCTCGCCCCGCTCGACCGGGACGACCGGGGCGTCCTGCCCGGGGTGCGGCAGGAACAGCGAGACGCTCTGGTCCCGGCCGCCGCCGGCGAAGTCGGTCAGCTCCGCGCCGCCGAAGGTGACCCGGATCAGCGAGGCGCCGACCCGCCGGGCCCGCAGGACGTGCGCGGCGAAGAAGCGGTACTGCAGGGCGACGGGTTCGCGGGTGCTGGTGCTCATGGCGTCAGCTGACCTTCTTCGCGTTCCGGATGGCGGTGGCGAGGTTCTCCAGCAGCGGCGCGGCGCCGGCGTACGAGAAGCGGGGCACCGCGTCCCACGGGGTCACCTGGTTGGCCCGCACGGCGGGCAGCTGCTGCCAGGTCGGCTTGGCGGTGAGGTCCTTGGGTTGCAGGGCGGTGCTGCGGTTGTCCAGCAGGATCAGGTCGGCGGGGAACTTGCCGGCGTTCTCCCAGCTGAGCGCCTCGAAGTAGTCGCCGGCCTCGAGCTTGGTGGGCACCACGATGTCGACGCCCAGCTCGGCGAAGTACATGAGGTCGGTGCTGACCTTGGGGTTGGAGACGTAGAACAGGTCGGGGCTGCCGGAGCAGGCCATCACCTTGATGCCCGGGTTGGCCTTGACGGCCTGGCGGACGGCGTCGGCGGCGGCGTCGAAGCGGGTCTTCGCGTCGGTGACCTTCTTGGCCGAGAGGTCCGCGCCGAGCGACTGGGCCAGCGCGGCGTACCGCTCGATGGGCTTGGTCATCGGCACCCGGGCGGTGGTGATCGCCACGCTGGGCGCGAGCGGCAGGATCTTGTCCTTGCTCTCGTCCGGCACGTACCAGAGGGCGTCCGGGTCGTACATGTGGGTGACGAGCAGTTCGGGGCGCAGGGCCGCGTACTTCTCCAGGCTGAACTCGCCCCACACGTTGCCGAGGATCTCGACGCCCTCGACGTTCAGGTCGCCCGCCTGCGGGTCGGCCGTGCCGTCGGCGCGCTTGGTCTCCCCGAACACGCCGACGAGCTGCTTGTCGAGACCGAAATCGACCAGTGCTGCCGCCACTCCGGTGAAGGCCACCACGCGCGCCGGGCGGGCCGCCGCCTCGATCTTCTTGTTGCGGTCGTCGGTGAACGACCAGGGGCCACCGGCATTTCCGCTGCCAGCGGGCTTGGCGGCATCGTCCTTGCCGCATCCGGCGAGCAGCGCGGCCAGCGTGGCGGCGCCGCCAGCGGCCAGCAGGCCACGACGAGAGAGGCGACGGGCGGACAGTGCATCGGGCATGGTGTCGTCTTTCGATCAGGGGAAGGTCGGGGTCGACCGGGACAGCGGAGTTAGGTTAGCCTAACCTCGGTCGTTGTCAACAGCGGTTCGCCGTGTCGCCACACCCCCGGAGCCCACACTGGACGCCACACCCACCGTCACCACGCTGGCACCCTCCGTGCCGGCCGGGTCGACGGCCCCTCCCCCGCAGCGACACCGGGCGGCCCGCGCCGTCGGCCTGCTCGGCGCGGTGACGCTGCTCGGCGTGATCCTGGTGCTCAGCATCGCGGTCGGCGCGAAGTCGTTGCCGCTCGCCGACGTCTGGTCCGGGCTGCTGCACCGCGACGCCGCTGAGTACGCGGTGGTGCACCGGATGCGCCTGCCCCGCACCCTGCTCGGGCTGCTCGCCGGCACGGCGCTCGGAGTGGCCGGCGCCGTGATGCAGGCCCTCACCCGCAACCCCCTCGCCGACCCCGGGCTGCTCGGCATCAACGCGGGCGCGTCCGCCGCCGTGGCCACCGCCGCCGCCTTCCTGGGCGTCACCGCCATCGGCGGGTACGTCTGGTTCGCGCTGCTCGGTGCCGCGCTGGTCACCGCGCTGGTCTACGCCGTGGGCGGCGGACGCGGCGCCACCCCGGCCCGCCTCGCGCTGGCCGGCGCGGCGCTCAACGCCACCCTGTACTCGTTCGTGAGCGCGGTCATGCTGCTGGACACCGCCTCGCTGGACCGGCTGCGGTTCTGGACGGTCGGCTCGCTGGCCAGCGCGGACTCCGCGACAGTGACCCGGGTGGCCCCGTTCATCCTGGTCGGCCTGCTGGTCGCGCTCGGCGCCGCCCGTCCGCTGAACGCTCTCGCGCTCGGCGATGACGCGGCCCGGGCCCTGGGCGCCCGACCGGCCCTGATCCGCGCCGCCGTGATCGTCGCGGTCACCCTGCTCTGCGGCGCGGCGACCGCAGCGTGCGGCCCGATCGTCTTCGTCGGCCTGCTGGTGCCCCACCTGGTACGCGCGCTGACCGGGCCCGACCTGCGCTGGCTGCTGCCGTACTGCGCGGTGCTCGCGCCGGTGCTGCTGCTCGGCGCCGACGTGCTGGGCCGGGTGCTCGGCCGGCCCGGTGAACTCCAGGTCGGCATGGTCACCGCCGTGCTGGGCGGCCCCCTCTTCCTCTGGCTGGTCACCCGGGGGCGGGTGGCGCACCCGTGAACGAACGAACCAGCAGGTGCGCCAGCGCGGAGCGAAGCGGAGCGGTGACGTGACGGTTCTGCGTACCCCCGGTGGGTTGTCGGTGCGGTTCCGCCCCCGCGCCCTGGCCGTCGGCGTCGGCGCGGCGGTGCTCGCCGCCGGCCTCGGTCTGGTCGCGATGGGCAGCGGCGACTACCCGATGGGCCCGGCCGACGTGCTGCGCACCCTGACCGGCGGCGGCAGCGTGGCGGAGCAGTTCATCGTGACCGAGCTGCGACTGCCCCGACTGGTCACCGCACTGCTGGTCGGCGCCGCGCTGGCGCTGGGCGGCACGGTGTTCCAGTCGCTGGTCCGCAACCCGCTGGGCAGCCCGGACATCCTCGGCTTCACCCAGGGCGCATCGACCGGCGCGCTGGTGGTGGTCGTCGTGGGCGGCGGCAGCCTGGCCCTGGCCAGCGCCGCGGTCGTCGGCGGGCTCGCCACCGGCCTGCTGATCTACGCGCTCGCCTGGCGGCGGGGCGTGCACGGCTACCGGCTCGTCCTGGTCGGCATCGGCGTCGCAGCGATCCTCACCGGCGTCAACGGCTACCTGCTGACCCGGGCCCCGCTGATGGACGCCGCCCGTGCAGTGCTCTGGCTCACCGGCAGCCTGGACGGGCGAGGCTGGGCCAACGCCGGGCCGCTGCTCGCCGTCACCGCCGTGCTGGCACCGCTGCTGCTCGTCGTCTGCGCCCCGGCGCTGCGCATGATGGAGCTGGGCGACGACACGGCCAACGCGCTCGGCGTGCCGGTCCGCCGGCTGCGCCTGGTGCTGCTCGCCGCGGCCGTGCTGCTGGTCTCGTTCGCGGCGGCCGCCGCCGGCCCGGTGTCGTTCGTGGCGCTCGTCGCGCCGCACGTGGCCAAGCGGCTGACCCGGGCGCCCGGCCCCAACCTGCTGCCGTCGATGGCCCTCGGCTCGGCCCTGCTGGTCGGCGCCGACCTGCTGGCCCAGCGCGCGTTCACCGGGCACCAACTGCCGGTCGGCGTGGTGACCGGAGTGCTCGGCGGCGGCTACCTGGTCTGGCTGTTGGCCGTCGAACGCCGGGCGGGCCGGCTGTGAACACCCCTTCCGAAGGAGCCCTCATGACGTCCCGCCTCGGCGGCACCGCGCTGACCCTCGCCTACGACCGGCGCACCATCTCCGAGGATCTGACCGTGGCGGTGCCCGACCGGTCGTTCACGGTGATCATCGGGCCGAACGCGTGCGGCAAGTCGACAGTGCTGCGCGCGCTGTCGCGGATGCTGCGCCCGAGCGCCGGCGCGGTGCTGCTGGACGGTCGGGACATCCACGACCTGCCCGCCCGCACGGTGGCCCGCACCCTCGGCCTGCTGCCGCAGTCGTCGATCGCGCCGGACGGGATCGGCGTCGCCGAACTGGTCGCCCGGGGTCGCTACCCCCACCAGGGTCTGCTGCGGCAGTGGTCCCGCGAGGACGAGCGGATCGTCGACGAGTCGATGGCCGCCACCGGGGTCGCCGACCTCGCCGACCGGCCGGTGGACGAGCTGTCCGGCGGCCAGCGTCAGCGCGTCTGGATCGCCATGGCGCTGGCCCAGCAGACGCCGCTGCTGCTGCTCGACGAGCCGACCACGTACCTCGACATCGCCCACCAGATCGACATCCTGGACCTGTGCGCCCGGCTGCACGAGGAGCAGGGCCGCACGCTGGTCGCGGTGCTGCACGACCTCAACCACGCCGCCCGGTACGCCACCCATCTCATCGCGATGCGCGACGGGAAGGTGGTGGCCGCCGGCGACCCCCGCGAGGTGGTCACCGCCGATCTGGTCGCCGACGTGTTCGGGCTGCCCTGCCGGGTCATCGACGACCCGGAGACGGGCACCCCGCTGGTCGTCCCCGCCGCCCGCCGGCGCGCGACCGAGCCAGCATGAGCGCGCGGCGCTTCCGCGACCCGTGGGGCGTGCCGCACGTACGCGCCGACGACCCGCTGGCCCTCGCAGAGGCGCAGGGTCGGGTGACCGCGTACGACCGGGCGTGGCAGATCGAGGTGGAACGGCACCGGTCGGCGGGCACCAGCGCGGCGTTTCTCGGCATCGACGCGCTCGCCTGGGACCGCTTCGCCCGCCAGGTACGGGTGGACGACACCGCCCGTCGTTGCCACGCCAACCTGGACGAGGCGACCGCCGAGTGGGTGGGCGCGTACGTGGACGGGGTGAACGCCGGCCTCGCCGCCGGGGCGGCCCGGTCACCGGAGTTCGCCGCCGTCGGGCTGACGCCGGGCCGGTGGGAGCCGTGGACGCCGCTCGCGGTGTGGCTGGGGCACCACATCCTGTTCGCGGGGTTCCCCGGCAAGCTCTGGCGCGAGCACGTCGCACAGTGCCTCGGCCCGGCGGCGGTCGAGCTGTTCGCCACCGACGGGCCGGCCGTCGCCGGCAGCAACGGGTGGCTGCTCGCCGGTTCCCGCACCGCCACCGGTGCCGCGCTGCTCGCCGGCGACCCGCACCGGTTTCTGGAAGACCCGGGCGTCTACCAGCAGATCCGGCTGGCCTGCCCGGAGTACGACGTGGTCGGCCTGGCCGTGCCCGGTGTGCCGGGCATCGCGCACTTCGGCCACACCGGGACGGTGGCGTGGGCGATCACCAACGCGATGGCCGACTACCAGGACGTCTACGCCGAGCGGCTGCGCCGGCACGGCACCGGGGTGCGGGCGCTCGGCCCGGACGGCTGGCGCGAGGCGCACGTCCACGTCGAGACGATCGAGGTGGCCGGCGCGGACCCGGTCCGGGTGGAGGTGGTGGAGACCGAGCGGGGGCCGGTGATCGCCGGCGGGCCGGACGACGAGACGGCGGTGAGCCTGCGCTACCCGCCCCGGGTCCGCGGCGAGCTGGGCTTCGCGGCGCTACCGGAGCTGCTGCGCGCCCGTGGCGTGTCCGATGTGGACGAGGCTCTGCGGCACTGGGTGGAGCCGGTCAACGTGGTGCAGGCGGCGGACACCGCCGGCGGGCTGCTGCACCGGGTCGCCGGGGTGGTGCCGCTGCGGCATCCGGACAACGGCCGCCGGGTGGTCCCGGCCTGGGAGGCCGCGTACGCCTGGCGCGGCTGGCACGCGTCGATGCCCCGCGCCGAGGTGACCGGCCGGGCGGTGATGGCCAACGAGCGGGGGCTCGCGGCGCCGCTCGGCGTCGAGTTCGCCCCACCGCACCGGGCGCGGCGGATCACCGAACTGCTCGACGCCGGCCGGGACTGGACGGCCCCCGAGATGGCCGCCGTGCACACCGACACGCGCCTCGGCTCGGCCGGGCCGCTGCTGGCGGTGCTCGACGGGCTGACCGGGCTCGGCCCCGCCGCCGCCGCGCTGCGCGACCGGCTGCTGCGCTGGGACCACCGGATGAGCGCCGACAGCACCGACGCGGCGGACTTCGCCGTCCTGCGGGCCGCTGTCGTCCGCCGGATCGCCGCCCATCCGGCCCTGGCCGCGCTGGCCGAGCCGCCCGCGTACCCCGAGGTGTTCGCGCCCTGGTTGGCGCTGACGCCGCGGGTCGGCTACGCGCTGGAGCACCTGCTCGGCGGCAGGTCGCTGCCCGGCGTCGACGCGCCGGCGGTGGTACGCGCGGCGGCGGAGGAGGTCGCCGGTGCGGCGGCCGGCCCGGTGCGCTGGGGTGACCTGCACCGGTTGGCGGCCTGGCGGGCGCTGCCTGACCCGGACGCCGCGCCCGGTCCCCGGCTCGACGGCGACCACGACTGTGTGCTGGCCACCTCCAGCGTGCCCGGGGTCACTCACGGGTGCTTCCGGGGGCCGGCCGCGCGGTTCGTCTGGGACCTGGCCCGCCGCCAGGACAGCCGGTGGGTGGTCCCGCTGGGCGCCAGCGGCGTGCCCGGCGACCCGCACCACGACGACCAGCAGCCCGCGTGGCTGGCCGGCGAGCTGCTGCCGGTGACCACGGACTGGCACCACCTCACCGAGGAGCCCGATGAGCACTGACGGTCAGCACTACCGGCGCGACGTCACCGGGTTCGGGGTGGTCACCATCCGCCCGGTGCGCCCAGACGAGGACGCCGACCTGCTGCACGGCTGGGTCACGACCGAGCGGGCCCGGTTCTGGGGGATGCGCGAGGCCAGCCGCGAGCGGGTGCACGAGATCTACGCGTACCTGGATTCGCTGACCACGCACCACGCGTACCTGGCACACCGCGACGGGGTGCCGGCCGCGCTGGTGCAGACGTACGAGCCGGGGGCCGATCCGGTCGGCGGGTGCTACGAGGTGCGCCCCGGCGACATCGGCGTCCACCTGCTCATCAGGACCCCGGTGAGCGCCGAGCGGGGTTTCACCGGCGCGCTGTTCGGCGCGATCCTGGAGTTCGTCTTCGCCGACCCGGGGCGGCTGCGGGTCGTGATGGAGCCGGACGTCCGCAACGACCGGATGCTGCGGCGGCTGCAGCGCAGCGGGTTCCGGGCCGGTCCGGTGATCGAGCTGCCGGAGAAGCAGGCGCGGCTGCACTTCCTCGACCGGCCGGAGGGCACCGGCTGAGCCGGTCGAGCCCGCGACGCGCCGGCCGCCGGAACCTTTCCCCGGGGGCGCGTCAGCGTGGGTGGGTCGTCAGCTTGGCCAGTTGATCCAGCTGGGTGGGGTCGGAGAGGGCCGAGCCGACGGCTGCCACCCGTACGCCCGCGTCGAGGAACGCGGCGGCGTTGCCCGCATCCAGGCCTCCCGTGGCGACGAAGCGCAGCTGCGGCAGGGGGCCGGCCATGGCCCGGAACCAGGCCGGCCCGAGCGAGATCGCGGGGAACGCCTTGAGCCAGGTCAGGCCGTGCCGCAGCGCCTGCTGCGCCTCGGTGGGAGTGGCGACGCCGGGCAGGTGCGGCAGGCCGCGCGCGGCGGCGGCGTCGGCGATCGCGAGGTCCAGACCGGGCGCGACGGTGAAGGCGGCGCCCGCGTCGGCCGCCGCCGCGACCTGATCGACATCGAGCACGGTGCCGGCGCCGACGATCCGGTCCCGCGCCGCGCCCGCCTCGACGGCGGCGCGCAGGGCGGGCACCGCGTCGGGGGTGGCCACCGGCACCTCCACCACGACGATGCCGAGGTCCCAGGCGCGCTCGGCGAGCCGGACGGTCTCGGCGACCGGCAGGCCGCGCAGGATCGCCATCACCCGGGCGCCGCCGAAGATGTGCTCGAAGTCCGCTGTGGTCATGGTCCACTCCATCCGAGGTCACGGGAGATCTGCTGGGTGGTGCCCAGCAGACGGGGTAGCAGGAGGCGCAGGTCGGCGAGGGTGGCCACCACCGTCGGAGCGGTCACCGACACCGCCGCGCTGACCGACCCGTCGGCGTGGCGCACCGGCGCGGCCACACAGGTGATCAGCGGCTCGAACTCGCCGTCGTCGGCCGCCCAGCCCCGCTCGGCGACGGCCGCCAGCTCCGCGCGCAGCGCGGCCGGGTCGCAGATGGTGGCCGGGGTGTACGCCCGCAGCGCGGCGCCCTCGACCAGCCGGGTCAGCTGCGGGCGGTACGCGAGGACCACCTTGCCGACCCCGCTGGCGTGCAGCGGCGCGGTGCGGCCGATCCGGGAGTACATCCGCACCTGACCACGGGCCTCGATCTTGTCCACGTAGACGAGGTCGTCGTCGACCAGCTGTGCCAGGTGGATGGTGTGCCCGCAGTCGCGGCCGAGCGCCGCCAGGTGTGGACGGGCCACCGCGCGCACGTCCAGGGAGTCCAGTGCCTGCTGGGCGAGGTCGATCAGTCGCAGGCCCACCGTCCAGCCGCCGTCGGTGCGGCGGGCGAAGCCACCCGACTCGAGGGTCTGCAACAGTCGCAGCGCGGTGGACTTGTGCACGCCCAGGTCGGCGGCCACACCACCGAGCTGCGCGGGCTCGCGTGCCAGTAGTTCCAGCACGCGCATCGCCCGGTCGACGCCCTCGGACACCCCTCAGCCCTCCGCCCGTACGACGGTCAGGTCGGGTGGTGACCAGGGCGCGTCGAGCAGCCGCTGAAACCAGGACCACGGTGGCAGTGGCGCGTTGTCGCCTGGGCTGCCCAGCGCCTGCGCGGCGACGAGGTGGCCGAGGCGCAGGCGCCGCGTCGGGTCGAGGTCGCGCAGCAGCCCGGCCAGGTAGCCGGCGGCGAACGCGTCTCCGGCGCCGACCGGCTCCACCACCGACACGCGGGGCGCCGGGACGACGACCGGTGCGGCGTCGCGGCACAGGGCGGTGGCGCACACCGCGCCGTCCTTGACGACCACTGTCCGCGGGCCGGGCAGCAGCCGGCGTACCGCCGCCGCGTCGGCGGTGCCCCAGAGGGCGTACGCCTCGTCCTGGCCGACGAAGACCAGGTCGCTGCGGTCGGCGAGGTCACGCAGCACCGGCGCGGCCCGCTCGGCGGGCCAGAGCCGCGCCCGGTGGTTGACGTCGAAGCTGACCAGCGCGCCCGGCAGCGGCCGGTCGGTCACCGCGTGCTCGACCAGCGCCCGGCAGGAGGCGGAGAGCGCCGGGGTGATCCCGGACAGGTGCAGCACCCGCGCGCCGGCCAGCCGTGGGTCGGCCAACGCTCCGGGGTCCATCCGGGACGCGGCCGAGCCCGCCCGGTAGTAGTGCACGGCGGTGGCCGTCGGGCCCGGATCCTTGAGGTAGAGGCCGGTCGGGGCGGCCGGGTCCACACCCACCAGGTCGACGCGGACGCCGGCGTCGGCGACGTGCCGGACGACTGCCCGGCCGAAGGGGTCGTCGCCGACCCGGCTCACCCAGGTCGCCCGGTGGTCGAGGCGGGCCAGGTAACCGGCCACGTTGGACTCCGCGCCGCCGACCGAGACGGCGACCTGCTCGGCGTGCTCCAGCGGCTCGCCCGGCGGTGGGCACAGCACGACCATGGTCTCCCCCACCGTGACCACCTCGGCCGGCGGGGAGCCGGCCGGGGCGGCCGCGTGGTCGGGTCGGGGCTTGCTCGACATGGCGGCACACGTCCTCGGGGAGGGGGTCCGGGGCGTCGCCGAGCCTAGGCGCGTTGTGCCAGACGAGCAATCTGTTGCGCTCAGCGCAACGAATGTCAGGGCAGGGTCAGTCCGTACGCGGCCAGCACCTCGGCGATCGGCTGGTAGTAGGTCGTGCCGCCGGAGGTGCAGTTGCCGCTGCCTCCGGAGAGGATGCCGATGATGGTGCCGGTGGACGCCACGTACAGCGGTCCGCCGCTGTCCCCCGGCTCGGCGCAGATGTTGGTGCGAATCAGGCCGTAGATCACGCCGGTGGCGTAGTTGACGGTCTGGTTGAGACCGGTGACGGTGCCGCAGCGGACGCCGGTCGTGACGCCGCTGCGGCAGACCGCCTGCCCGACGTACGCGTTGCCGGGGCCGTTGATGGTGAGCAGCCCGGGGTAGGTGTAGACGGCGCTCGGGTGGGCGATCCGGCCGGTGTAGCGGATCAGCCCGTAGTCGTCGCCGGGATAGCTGGTGGCGGTGCGGGTGCCGAGAACGGTGGTCTGCGCGCTGTCGGCGTACCAGGTGGTGGCGGCGGCGGTGCAGTGGCCGGCCGTGATCACGTAGTAGGTGCTGCCGCTGCGCGCGTTCGCGCCGAGCGAGCAGCGCGTACCGCCGGCCCGCGCCGACGCCGCCGATAATCCTCGGGAGAAACGGCGGGAGGCCGGGCATGACCACCGGAGGCACCGGGGCGCTGGTACGCCGGCTGGACGGGTCGACCCGGGCCACCCTGCTGGAGCTGCTCTTCGACGTGGTCTTCGTGGCCGCGCTCGCGCAGACCTCGAAGCTCCTCGCCGACCAGGAATCCTGGGCCCGCAGCGCGGCGGTGTTGCTGATGCTGACGGCGATCGGGCACGTCCTGGTCCCCCACCACGGCAACCAGGAAACCACCCGAGGGCTCCAACCACGAGGGCCCGCCGGATGACAGTCGACGGTCAGGCGAGGTGCCGACCGGCCCAGTCGGCGAGGTCCCGGGCGCAGGCGTCCACCGACTCCCGCCACGTCCGGGCAGCGCCGTCGCCCGCCTCGTCGCTGACCTGCTTGATCAACCGGCAGGGCACACCGGCCTGGGCGGCGGCCCACGCCACCGCGTACCCCTCCATGTCGACCAGGTCGGCGCGCTGGGCCAACCGGTCCCGCGCGTCGTCGTCGGCCACGAACGTGTCGCCGGTGGCCAGCACCGCCCCCTCGGCGGCCAAGGCCAGCGGCGCCCCGTAGGTCTCGCCGGTGAGCGTGCGCAGCAGGGCCGTGTCCAGGTCGTGTTGGAGCACGGTGGCGACCTCGTGGATGCCCGCCCACCCGGGGCGCAGCGCCCCGGCCGTGCCGAGGTTGAGCAGCAGGCTGGGGCGCGGCCCGGCGGCCAGCACCGCCGCGACCGCGCTGGCGGCGTTGACCTTGCCCATGCCGGTGAGCAGCACCGGCAGGTCGGGCGGCAGGTAGCGGGCCTCCTCCCCGACGGCGAGCACCACCAGCGGACGATCGGCGCGGACCGTACCCCGAAGAATCACCGCAGCATCCTAAGGGCCGCCGTCGACCGGCCCGCTGTGCACCCAGTCACCATCCAGGTTCGTCTCACCGCACGTCCAGGCACGTGCGGCAGGCTGGTCCCGCGAGCATCGGGCCCCCCGGGCACACAGCCGCCGATCACCGGCGACGCCGCCGGGGGTCCGGGCCGTCGACGAAAGAGGTGACGAGGGTGTACGACGGACAGGAGTTCCTCCGCGACAAGCGGTGGTGCCTGAGCAGGCGGACGCTGCTGACCGGAGCCGGCGCCCTCGGCGCGGCGGGGCTGCTGAGCGCCTGCGGTGGCGGCGACAGCTCCGCCGACCAGGCGGCCGCCACCCCCGGCACCGTGCTGGCCCGCACCGGCGACGTGCCGGTCGGCGGCGGCACGGTGGTCGACGGGGTCCTGGTCGTCCAGGCCGAGGCCGGCACCTTCACCGCGTACGACGCGACCTGCCCCCACCAGGGCGTACGGGTCGGCGCACCGCGCGACGGAGTGATCACCTGCCCGGCGCACAACTCCACGTTCGCGATCGGCGACGGCGCCCGCCTGGGCGGGCCCGCCAGCCGGGGGCTCACCGAGATCCCCGTGCGGGTCGACGGCACCGACATCGTCCGCGCCTGACCGCTGCCCGGCCGGCGGTCAGTCGTCGGTGAACCGGTACACCACGAAATCCTTGTCCGCGCCGCACGCGATCACCCGCGTGTTCCACGAGCAGGACGCGCTGCGGACGTCGACGAGCTGGCCCAACTCGTCGACGGCGCCCGACTCGGCCCACACGCCGGCCACGCTGCGGTTGTCCGCCACCGTGCTGGTCGGCTCGGCGAAGACGAGCAGGTTGCCGGCGTCCAGTCGGGCCGCTACGCCGGGGCGGTCGGCCAGCACCGCCTTGCCGGTGGCGTCGAAGAGGGTGACCGTCGCTTTCGGGTACTCCCGTTGGGTGAGCACCTGCTCGCCGACCGGGACCAGACCGGTCGCGCCCGGCGCCGACCAGGAGATCGCCGACTTCCCCTCGGTCGCCGCCACCACCTCGGTGCGCTCGGCGTCGCTGTTGCGCACCTGCACCAGGCAGGCCCGCCGCTCGCCGCAGGCCACCAGCGCCTTCGGCCGGTACTCCGCGTTCTCGGCCCGGTAGAGGACCACCGGCGCCGCGTCGGAACCCAGGTCGTACGCCAGCACCTGGTACCCGCCGTCGGTGGGGGCCACGTAGAGGCGGTCCTCGTGCGCCACCACCAGGTCGTCGAGGTCGGCGACGTTGCCCCACTCGCGCAGCACCGACCCGGAGGACATGTCGAGCAGCCGCGCCGAGCGGTCCGCCCCGACCTGCACGAGTCGTCGCCCCTTGCCCGTCCACGGGTCGCGGGCGCCGCCGTCGAGGTACGCCGGCCCACCCGCCGCCTCGTCGGTGCCCACCGGCCGGACGACGGTACGCGCGCCGCCGTACTGGTCACGCGGGTTGGGCTTGCTCCACTTGTCGGTGCCGTCGCCCAGCCGCAGGCCGACCAGCCGCCCGGCGGCCCGGTCCGCCAGCACGGCGGTGTCGTCGGAGAAGTAGACGTCGTCGTCGCCGCGGACCGCCCGGTGCCAGCGCTGGGCGCCGGAGCGGCCGTCCAGGACGGCCAGTTCACGCGGTGTGCTCTCGCCCGGCGCGTCGGCGAGGACCGCGACCGCCCCCGGTACGGCGACCAGGCCGGCCCAGTCGTCGGCGGTGACGCCGGTCTGCCGTCGCCACAGCTCGTCGCCGGTGCCGGTGTCGACGGCGACCACCTCCAGCCGGTCGTCCGGCAGCGGGTACCCGAGGTAGGCCCGGTCGCCGAGCATCGCGGTCCACATGCCGCTGGGCCGTTCGGCGCCGGCCGGCAGCCTCGACAGCTCGCCCAGCGATCCGAACTCCAGGTCTGGGTAGCGGTCCCGCAGCAGGTAGAGCGTCGCCGCGGTGGCCACCCCGGCCAGGGCGAGCACCGCGCCGAGCACCACCCAACGGGCCCGCCGCCACGTCGTACCGCCGGGCGGGGTGGGCGTCGGCGTGGCACCCGCCGCGCCGACCAGCGTGCCCGCGACGCCCGCCGGCTCCGGCACGGTCGGCGCGAGCGCTGGCGGCCATCCCGGGCCGCCCGGCCGGGCCGCCGCCGGCCCGGGTTGCGACGGTACGGTCGGCGCGGTCGACGCCGCAGCCGGCGCGGACGGGCCTGCGAGAGCCGGCGCCGGCGGGCCCGCCGGAGGCGGTACGGGCAGCGCGGTCGGGGCGGCCTGCCGTCCCGCGTACGCCGGCAGCGCTCGGCGCAGCGGAAGGTCCGTCAGCGCGCCCTCGGCCACCGGCAGCTCCGGCTGGTCCAGCACCGTCGGCGCCACTCCCAGCTCGGCGTGCAGCATCCGGGCGACCAGCGGGATCCGCGACGAGCCGCCCACCAGGAACAGCCCGGCGAGCTGGTCGGGGCGGAGCCCGGCCGTGGCGATGACCTCCCGGGCCCGCTGCACGGCCCGGTGCAGCAGCGGCGCGGCCACCCGCTCGACGTCCTCCCGCGTCAACCGCACAGCCTCGGCCACCCCCGGCACCGCGACCGGGGCCACGGCCGAGCGCGACAGCGTCTCCTTCGCGCCGCGCACCTCGTCCCACAGCCGGACCTGGTCGCGACGCTGCGCCGGATCCGACGGGCGGACCAGCCGGGCCCACCGCCGGGCGTGCCGCTCGCCGAGCAGCTCGCCCACCCGCTGCACCAGCGCCGCGTCCAGATCGAGACCACCCAGGTCGGGCAGGCCACCGTCGGCGACCACGCGGAAGCCGGAGTCACCCCACGGGTCGGCGCCCTCGTTGCGCAGCACCGCGACGTCGAGCGTTCCACCGCCGAAGTCGAACACCGCGATCGCGCCGCCGACCGGCACCGGCCGGTGCAGCACCTGCGTGTAGTAGCGGGCGGCAGCCACCGGCTCGCGCAGCAGCCGGGTGCCCGGCGGCGTCGGCCCGGCGAGGGTGTGCTCGGCCGCCTGCGGCCAGCCCGCCCGCAGCAGCGCGTCGGCGAGCACCTGCCGGCGCGTGTCGTCCCAGGCCGCAGGGCAGGTGAGCACGGCCGGCGGCAGGAAGCCGACGGCGTCCACCGCGGCCCGACCGACCGCCGTCAGCACCGCGGCGAGCAGCTCCGCCGGAGCGTACGCGCGGTCACCGAGCTGCACGGTCGGCTCGTCCACCCGGCGCTTCGGGTTCGCCTCGAACCGGGCCGGGTCGGCCTGCGCCAACCGCCGGGCGTCCATCCCGACGTGCAGGGTGCCGTCCGGGTCGGCGTACACGGCGGACGGGCTGACCGGCTGACCGTCCATCAGCAGCGGACGGGTCCGGCCGTCCGGCCACCGCAGCACGGCGACCGTGTTGGACGTGCCGAGGTCGACACCGAGGGCGTAACCCTCGTGCTGGCCTGCCATCTGCCGATACCTCCGCCGCGACGAGGGAAACCCAGCCCCGCATCGTACGCAGCCCGCGCCGCCGGACCGATCAGTCGGTGCGGGTTCGGTGGGCAGTGCGCCTACCAGCGGAACAGGGCGTAGATGTCACAGACGTTGGTGCCGGTCAGCGCCGCCTCGATGATCTGCCCCATCCTCGCCAGCGGCTCGTAGGTGTTGTTGTCGGCCAGGACCCGTTCCCACGAGTAGCCGAGGTCGCTCAGCAGGCCGAAGCTCCCGCCGGTGACCCACGCGCCCATCGCCTCGGCGACGAAGTCCTGGCCGTCCGTCGCCAGAGCGACGAAGCAGGTCGAGCGGGAGCCCGAGATCTGCCGTGCCACCCGCCAGGCCAGTTCCTGACATCTGCCGCCCCGCCCGCCTCCACGGACGTTGACGGTGGCTTCGCCGCCGCCCAGCACGACCCGGGGTGGTGGCCCGCCGTCGCGGGTCGCCAGATCCAGACGGCGGGCGAAGAGCGCCGCCACATCCTGCGTACTGCCCTGCAGGGCGCTACCGATGATGTCGGTTCGAAACCCGCGACGCGCCGCCTCCTCGGCGCAGAGCCGCACCGCGAGCCCCGGATCGCCGACCATGGTGTTCCGGCATTCCGCGTGACCGGCGAACCTGCTTCTGCGCAACTCCATCGCGGCGACGAAGTTCGCCGTCAACCTGCTCGGGATCTCGGCCTTCTGCATGATCTCGACGACCGCGTCGGCATCCGTGACGGACGGGTACGTCATGCCCGAGCCGACGCCGGCCGGCCCCACCTGAACGTTGTCGCACAGTATGTACGAGCAGCAGCGGGCACCCAGTGAGTACGACAGGAGCCCGCCGTTGTGAATGGCGGACACCGACCGCCTGACCATGTTGACGGTGGTCACGTCCACCCCGGAGAGCACGAGGATCCGGGTGACCTCGGTGAGGTCTTCGAGAGTGACCGGTGGCAGCGGCAGGACCGCCAGCGCCGACGCTCCTCCCGAGATGCCGAACACGATCACGTCGCGCTGGTCGTAGGCGCCTGACGTCAGGAACGAGCGGAGTTGGATGCCGGCGGTGAGGCTGTTGCTGCGCGGGAAGGGATGGTCTCCCACCAGTTGGGTCACGCCGGGGATCGGCGTGCCCACGGACTTCGACACGCAGATTCCGCCTCGAAATCGGGTGCCGCTGGCCGCGACGATGGCCGACGCCATCTCGTGCGCGGCCTTTCCGACGGTAACGGACCGGACCGAGCGCACCCCGGGATGGAGGAACGGTTCACGATCTATCGCCGTCGCGGTCAGCTTCGTCGCGTGCAGACCGGGCAGGCAGGCGGCCGCGACCGACACGCACGTCTGGACTTCTGGCAACGAACGCACAACAGGCCCCCGCGTCATCGTCTGAGGTCCCTAGAGCACGACTCGCACGATGCGGCGGGCGAGCGTGCGGGGATCCTCGCGGTCACTGGAAAAGACCTCTGTTCTGCCCGGACTCTCCTTCAGCCCGTCGAGATATCCGGCCCGCAGCGCCGTCCAGTAGGACTCCAGCCCGATGTCCTTGCGGCTGAACGGGCTGAGTGTGCTCCGCTCGAGCGTGGTCGACAACGAGACATCGAGGAAGACCGTCACGTCCGGTTCGATTCCCCTGCTAGCAAAGGCGGTGACCCCTGCCACGACCTCCGGCGGCAGGCCCCGCACGTGCACGAAGAAGGCGGAGACGGACAGCGACCAACGGTCCGCGATGACGATGGCGTCCGGCGCGTCGGCGGAGACCCTGCTCAGGAGGTGGGCCTTCCTGCTGAGGTGACCGGCGTACAGCATGAGTTCGGTGTTGGCGTCCAGCTCGTCCGCGAGCTTGGCCGGGTTGGTGATCGACTTCAGCCGCGTCGAGATCGGATCTCTGACCACGAGATCCTTCAGTTCGACGCAGGGCACTCCGTCGGAACGCAGGAGCGCGGCGACGGCCCCGCAGGTCGTGGACTTCCCGGCATTGGTCATTCCCTCGATCGCGACAAGCACCGACTGCACCCTCCTAGTTCGATCCCGCACCGACCTCCTTGGGCCCGGTGTCGAGCGCGAGCGCATCGGACTCCGCCGCACGGCGCTCGTCGAACGGCGTGAACAGGACGTTCTGCCGCGGTTTGGCGGACAGATCCCGGACTGCCCGACGCTTCACACGGGCAGGTATGGTCAGCGAACCCTGGGCCAGGTCATCCATTTGTTTCTTGATGGCACCGAGCGCGTCCCGCAGATCAGAGTCACGTCCGGGTGGGATCGCCATGATCTGTTCCAACTCCCGGCGGATGGCGCCGTACCTGGCCGAATCCGCGCGGTAGCGATCGGCCCGCTGCTCGAAGCGGAGGAACGTCTGGAGACTGGACAGGACCACGGAACACAGACTCAGGACACCGGTCGCGATCCGTATCCAGAGTGCCGGGTCGGCCGCGAGGGTTGCGAAGATTCCCGTGCTCACGACGGCGGAGAGCGCGATCGTCGTGCCGCCGATCAGGCTGTTCAGGCGGGAGTAGTGGTTACCGGTGTCGTACTGCACACGCTGACTCTGCCTGCTGCGTCGATGCCAGTCGGCGATGAGCTTCTTGGTCGAGTCGTCCATTCCCGACCTCCGGATGTCAAGAAGTGCCCGCGCTCAGGCGGTCACGCAACCGCCGGTGTCGTTCTTCGACGGGCGCTGCGAAGACGAACCTGTTCTTCTGGGGCGAGAAGCAGAGGTCTCCCGCAGCGTCCTTGAGGAACACCGCCTCAAGTTTCGGCTTCTCGATGAACTCGCCGGGATCGAGCAGGAACGCCGCGCGCGTGTAGGCGCCGGCATCGACCTGGTAATAGATGGTCAACAGGTCGACGAAGGGCCCCGGCTCGGCACGACCACCGACGGACGCCATGGTCGTGATCCGGTCGCAGGACTCGTCCAGAGAGATCTTCTCCCGCACGTACAGACCGAGGGCGTCGTCGGACAGGAGCCCTCGGCAGATGGCCCACTCCCGATCACTGATCGGCAGCGCGTCCCGCAGATCCGACCAGACCGCCAGGGTGTATTCGTGCTGCAGGCCCTTCTGCTCCTCGGCCAGAGCGCGGGGCTTACCGATGTCGTGAAGGCACAGCATGAGTCGGAGCGCCCGCAGCCGCAGGCCAAGCGGCAGCGGGACGGCACTGAACCACTTTTCGAACAGGGAACAGACCATGATCGTGTGGTCCCGGAGCGAATAGTCACGCTTTCGGGAATTCCTTCCCCGGAGCTGTTCCTCGATCGCCGGAATGGTGGCCAGAACGCCCAGAGCGCGCTCGGGAAGGTACGCCGCGTCATCGACCAAGCCCTCAAGTCGCGAGCGGACGACCGAATGATCCAACTGAACCTCCCACCGTGCCCCTACGGCGTGCCCTACGCCTAGCTTGCAGCGACACCGATGAGTAGGCAAGGCGACCCTGCTCCACATCCTCCGAAACGGTCGACCTCGTGCTCGCCTCCCCTTCCCGTGCGTACTGGTGCAGGATTGCCGACATGCTTCGCTCACCTCGCGCGCTCCTGCTGGACTTCGGTGGCGTCTTGGTCGACGCGCCGCCACAGCCCCCGGCGCCGCCCGCGCTGGTCGACCGGTTCTCGCACCTCCTGGGTGGGCTGGTCTCCGACGCGCAGATCGCCGCCGACCTGAGCGAGGGCACGACCGCGTACGCGCATTGGCGTGACGAGGTGGGCACGACAGGCGACCCGGTCGAGCTGCCGCACGCGCGGGTATGGGCCGAGTTCGTGACGCCACGATGGCCGCCTGCGGCCCGTGCGGCCGTCGAGCGGGAGGCGACCGCACTGGCGTACGCCTGGACCTCGCGAGCCGAGTGGGAGGTCCGCCCGGGCATCCCGGAGGCGCTGCGTGCCGCCGCTGCTGCCGGCCTGCGGCTGGCGGTGGTCAGCAACACGCTGTGCGGCGCCGCCCACCGGGACTACCTGAACACCGCCGGCTTGTCCGAGCTGTTCGCCGCCGAGTTCTACAGCGACGAAGCCGGGCCCCGCAAACCCAACCCACAGCTCGCCCTTCTGGCGGCGCGGGCCATCGACGTGTCCATCGACGAATGCTGGTTCGTGGGTGACACCGTGCACCGGGACATCGCCTGTGCCCGCCGCGCCGGTGCTCAGGCGGCGATCCTCATGCGGTCGCCCCGGACCGACCGGGAGCCGCCACATCCCGAACTCGTTCCCGATGCCGTGGTCGAGGACGGGCACGGTCTGCTCGCGCTGCTTCGACAGGTGTGGGGCACGGCGGTCGCGGCACCGTAAGCGAACCGCAAGATCTCCCGGTTCGGGGCCGTCGGCTCCGCTGGCTAGGCTGGCCCGGGAGGTGGCCGGTGGCGCAGCGGGTGCTCGTGGTCGACGACGATCGCACCGTCAGCGACGTGGTGTGCCGCTACCTGGAGCACGCAGGGTACGAGGTGAGCCACGTCGGGGACGGGCTGGCCGCCCTGGAGGCCGTCCAGGACCGGCCGCCGCACCTGGTCGTGCTGGACCTGATGCTCCCCGGGCTGGACGGGTTGCAGGTGTGCCGGCGGCTGCGGGAGCGGCCGGACGGCGTACCCATCATCATGCTGACCGCACGCGGCGACGAGGCGGACCGGGTGCTCGGCCTGCAACTGGGCGCCGACGACTACCTGGGCAAACCGTTCTCTCCGCGCGAGCTGGTGCTGCGGGTCGGTTCGGTGCTACGTCGGGCCGGTGAGCCGGCCGCGCCGGCAGCCGAGCTGCTGGCCGACGCGGGGCTGGAGGTGGCCACCGGGCCACGGATCGCCCGGCTGCACGGCCGCGAGCTGGCCCTGACATTGCGCGAGTTCGATCTGCTGGCACACCTCATGCGGCACCCGACGCGGGCGTTCAAACGCACCGAGCTGCTGGAACGGGTGTGGGGGTGGAACTTCGGCGACCAGTCCACGGTGACCGTGCACGTGCGACGGCTGCGGGAGAAGATCGAGGACGACCCGGCCGAGCCGCGACGGATCGTCACGGTCTGGGGCGTCGGCTACCGGTACGAGCCAGCCGATGCGTGACCTGGCGCTGATCTTCGGGGCGGCGCTCACGGCCGCGCTCGGCGTGGGCCTGCTGGGCGCGCTCACCCTGCGGCTGCTGCGCCACCGGTCGATCACCGTGCACGTGTGCGTCCTGCTCACCGTCACCGTGGCCGCCGTGGTGGCCGGGGTGGTGGTGGTCGCCCAGGCGATGTTCCTGTCTCCGCACGACCTCCAGGTCGTCCTGCTCACCGTCGCCGCGGCGGCGGTCGTGAGCCTCGGCGTCGGCTGGTACTTCGGGCGGCGACTGGCCGTGGCCGCGGTCTGGGCGGCCCAGGCCCGGGAGCGGGAACGGCGGGTCGAGAAGGGCCGCCGGGACCTGGTGGCCTGGGTGTCACACGACCTGCGGACGCCGCTGGCCGGCCTGCGGGCGATGGCCGAGGCGCTGGAGGACCGGGTGGTCGACGACCCGGAGACGGTCGCCGAGTACCACCGGCGGATCCGCCTGCAGACCGACCGGATGACCCGACTCGTCGACGACCTGTTCGAGCTGTCCCGGATCAACGCCGGGGCGCTGCGCCTGACACTGTCGGCGGTGCCGCTCGGTGAGGTGGTCTCCGACGCGTTGGCCGGCACCGCGCCGCTGGCCAAGGCCCGCCGCATCCGCCTGGTGGCCGCCGAGTCGGGCTGGCCCACCGTGCTGGCCAGCGAGCCCGAGCTGGCCCGGGTCGTGGGCAACTTGCTGCTCAACGCGGTGCACTACACGCCGAGCGACGGCACGGTACGGGTGGACGCCGGATGCGAGAGCGACGCCGCCTGGCTGGCGATCGCCGACACCTGCGGCGGCATTCCGGAAGACGACCTGCCCCGGCTGTTCGACGTGGCGTTCCGGGGTGAGCCGGCCCGTACGCCCCGCTCCGGTGGGGAGGGCTCCGGCGGGCTGGGGCTGGCGATCGTGCGCGGGCTGGTCGAGGCGCACGGCGGCCGGGTGGACGTGCAGAACGTCGTCGGCGGCTGCCGATTCGTGGTCCGCCTCCCGACGGCCTGACGCCCCGCGGCGTCAGCGACCCGCTGCCAGCTCGCCGAACCAGCGTCGCCCCCGCCGGAACACGTCCCGTACCGCCAGGCCGGCGGCGTCGGCGACCGGGTGCACGGCGCGCGCGTCCAGCCGGGCCCAGCGGAACGCCGGGCCGAGCAGCAACCGGCCGGCGCGCTGCTCGGCGGCCCCCCGGG